>JAFDFW010000075.1 GCA_019309605.1 Deltaproteobacteria bacterium
CTCGAGGAACAGCAGGAGCTTCGGCGCTGGCAGGCGGCCGCCGCGATCCTGCTCATTGGCCTCATGGTGAGCATGGTGCTGCTTCGCATCGAGCTCTTCGCGCAGGCGAGCGCGCGCCAGTTGCTCGACGACCTCGGAGAGGAAGCCCCGCCGCCTCGCCGGGATGCCGCCTCGGGCCGCGGCCTCTGGGCGTTCGTGCTCCTGGTCTTCGTGCTGATGGCGGTCCTCGCGCTCTCTAAGCGTTGGTTTTGACTGTCGTTTGCGCACCTCCCCCGGCCGACCTAGATTGCGTCGGTGTTCAACTCGGCCCTGAAAAAGGTGTTTGGTACCAAACATCAACGCGAAGTGAAGCGCATGCAGCCCACGGTGGCCGCGATCTCGGCGCTCGAAGACGACATTAAGAAGCTGACCGACGCGCAGTTACGCGGCAAAACCGCGGAGTTCAGGCAGCAACTCGACAACGGCGCTCCGCTCGACGACCTGATGGTCCCTGCGTACGCCGTGGCCCGGGAGGCGGCCAAGCGCGTTCTCGGAATGCGCCACTACGATGTGCAGCTCGTCGGCGGCATCGTGCTGCACCAGGGCAAGATCGCCGAGATGAAAACCGGCGAAGGTAAGACCCTCGTCGCCACGCTCCCCTGCTACCTGAACGGGCTCGAGGGCAAGGGCGTGCACGTCGTGACCGTCAACGATTACCTGGCGAGTCGTGATGCCGAGTGGATGGGCAAGCTCTACAGCTTCCTCGGGCTGAGCACCGGCGTCTCCGTTCCCGGTCAGAGCAACCAGCTCAAGAAGCGCGCGTACGCTTGCGACATCACGTACGGCCAGAACAACGAGTTCGGCTTCGACTACATGCGCGACAACATGAAGTTCAGCATCTACGACTATGTGCAGCGTGATCTGAACTACGCGATCGTCGATGAGGTCGACTCGATCTTGATCGACGAGGCGCGCACTCCGTTGATCATCAGCGGCCCCGGTGAAACCGCCAGCGACAAGTACGAGATGATCAACGAAGTCATCCCGAGGCTGCGTAAGGAAGAGCACTACGACCTCGACGAGAAGAATCATAGTGTGACGCTCACCGAAGACGGCATGGAGCGCGCGCAGGAGCTGCTCGGTGGGCGCGGGCTGCTCGCCGGCGACGGCACCAACCTCTACGACCCGGCCAACCTCGAGGCACTTCACATCTTGCAGCAGTGCCTACGCGCCCATGCCCTCTATCACCGCGACCAGCACTATATGGTCTCGGAAGACGGCAAGGTGATGATCATCGACGAGTTCACCGGCCGTGTGCTTCCGGGCCGGCGCTGGTCGGATGGGCTTCACCAAGCCGTCGAGGCGAAAGAACGCGTTCTCATCGAGAGCGAGAACCTCACACTGGCAACGATTTCGTTCCAGAATCTCTTCCGTCTTTACAAGAAGTTGTCCGGCATGACCGGTACCGCCGACACCGAGGCAACCGAGTTTCACAACATCTACGAGCTCGACGTCATCGTCATCCCGACCAACGAGCCGATCGCTCGCATCGATGAAGAGGACCTGATCTACAAGACCGAGCGCGAGAAGTTCCGGGCGGTTTGCCTGGAGATCGAAGCGTCGCACAAGCGGGGGCAGCCCGTGCTCGTCGGTACGACGAGCGTCGAGAAGTCGGATGCGGGCACGTCGGGTGCCGTGACGGTGGCCACCAACATGGCCGGTCGAGGCACCGACATCGTGCTCGGCGGAAATCCTCAAATGCTTGCCCGAATCGAGGTGCTCGAGAACGGCTCGGAGGAGGTGCTCTCCGACCCGGAGCGCCGCGAAGCCGCCATCGCCAAAGCCACCGAACACCTCGTCAGCAAGTGCAAAGAAGACGCCCAGCAGGTCAAAGATGCCGGCGGCCTCCAAATCATCGGCACCGAGCGCCACGAATCGCGGCGCATCGACAACCAGCTCCGCGGGCGATCGGGCCGCCAGGGTGATGCCGGCTCCTCGAGCTTCTTCCTTTCGCTCGAAGACGACCTGATGCGGATTTTCGCGGGCGAGCGCGTCCAATCCATGATGGACCGCCTCGGGATGGAAGAAGACGTTCCAATCGAGCATCGCTGGGTGACGCGTGCCGTCGAGAACGCACAGAAGAAGGTCGAGGAGCGCAACTTCGACGTCCGAAAGCACCTGCTCGAGTACGACGACGTGATGAATCAGCAGCGCAAGAGCATGTACGCGTTGCGAAAGCAGGTCTTGCGCGGAGAGTACCGAACCGTGCCGACCGACGATGAGCGAAAGGCTGGCGCGGAGCCGGTGCCGCTCGTCGACGGGATCGACGTTGCCTTGCTGTCACGTGTGACGAAGGTGCTCGAGAACATGGTGAAGTTCCACTCGTATCCGTTGCCGGATGCGGGCCTCACCCAGGACGACGTGCCTGCGCACCGCAAGAAGTCGATCGAGTCGGACTTGTCGGCGCTGACCGACGTACGGGTCCAGCTGCTCGAAAAAGACATCTACGTCTGGTTCGGTTGCGCCGTGCCGCTCGAAGACTTCCGCAACGATCCGCAAGGAGCCTACGAACACCTCGAGCGAGCGGTTGGCATGTCGCTGAGCGAGCAAAAGGAACGCTTGCTCGATTTGGTCGAAGAAATCGTCATCACGATGACCGACCACGCGTGCCCGCCTGGCAAGCACTTTGAGGACTGGGACCTCGAGGGGCTCGTGCGCGCCTACAAAGAGCAGTTCGCGCTCGACGCGACCGGTATCCAAGACATCGGCGATCGCGAGGAGCTCCTTCGAAAGCTCTACGCCGACGCGGCCTCCGTGCAGGAGCGCAAAGAACAGGAATTCGGCACCGAGAACTTCCTCCGATTGTTCCGCGACTTGTATCTGCAGGAGATCGACAAGCAGTGGATGGACCATCTGCAGGGGATGGATCACCTTCGCGACGGCATCGGGTTGCGCGGCTACGGCCAGCGCGACCCGAAGAAGGAATACCAGCGCGAGGGCTTCGACATGTACCTGGAGATGGTGCAGAGCGTGAAGTCGTCGGTCACCCTCGGGATGTTCACCGTCGAGCGGGCGGGCGAGGAAGAATTGCAGCGGCTCGAGGAGCAACGCCGCCAGGCGACCGAAAAGCGGCAGCGGCAGATCCGGGCGAGCCATCAGGGCGAAGGCCCGGGCGGTGGCGGCCAGCAGCAGGCCGGTCTCAGCAGGCAGGCTCGTCGCGCGGCGGCAAGGCGAGGCCGGCGTGCCGGTGGCGCTGGTCCCGGGGCACCGCCTCCGCCACAACCTTCGGCAGCGCAGCAGGCAACCGTCAAGCGCGACCAGCCCAAGCTGGGTCGCAACGACCCGTGCTATTGCGGCAGCGGTAAGAAGTACAAGAACTGCCACTACCGCGAAGACCAGGCCGCAGCCTCGCCGCAGTAACGCGCATCTGGTAAGAGGCACGCCATGAGCGGACGGGTGAAGGGTTTTCGCTTCGCTGGCGTGCACGGCGGAATCAAAGCGGGTGACGCCTTGGACTTGGGGTTGGTGTTCGCGGATGAGCCCGCGGTGGCCGCGGGGGTGTTCACGAGGAACCGCGTCCGGGCCGCACCGGTCGTCATCAGTGAGCGCCGCCTGAAGAAAGGGCTTTGTCAGGCGATTCTGGTCAACAGCGGCAACGCCAACGCGTGTACCGGTAAGCAAGGTCATCAAACCGCCTTGGCGCTGACCCGCGGCGCCGCTGTGTGCCTCCGTGTTCCAACCTCGCTGGTCGTCCCCGCCTCGACGGGCGTCATCGGCCAGCAACTCCCCCGTGAAGGCATCGAGGCGGCGATTCCAGCGCTCGTCGACGATTTGTCGGAGGCTGGTGCTGCCCGCTTCGCCCGAGCAATCCTGACCACCGATCGTGGTCCGAAGGTTGTGCAGGCACAGCTCAAGGTTGGGCGAACGACGTGCCGGTTGCTCGGCATCGCGAAAGGCGCCGGCATGATTCACCCGAACATGGCGACAACGCTCGCCTTCGTGACCACCGACGCGCCACTGCGGCGGGCTACCCTTTCCAGGCTCTTGCGCCAGTCGACAGAGGACACCTTCAACCGGGCGACGGTCGACGGAGACACCAGCACCAACGACTCGATCTACGCGCTTGCCTCGGGCGCAGCTACGGATCGGCTGATCGAAGAAAAGAGCACGGCAGGGCGTCGGTTTGTCGGAGCGCTCACCGAGGTGCTCGAGTCGCTCGCCAAGAAGATTGTCGCTGACGGAGAGGGCGCCGAACACCTGGTCCGAATCGAGGTTCGAGGCACCCGGACCGACGCCGACGCGGTGCAGATCGCCCGCACGATTGCCGGTTCACAACTGGTCAAAACTGCATTTCACGGCTGCGACCCGAACTGGGGCCGCATCCTCGCGGCGGCCGGCCGTTCGGGGGTACGTTTCAATCCTGATCACGTTTCGGTGAGGATCGGCGGCGTTCCGATCTTCGAGCGCGGGATGCCGGTCATGACCTCAAAAACCGAGGCCCAGGCCACGGCGAAGATGAAGCGCCCCGAATACGGCATCTCCGTCATGGTGGGAGACGGGCGCGGCCTTGGTCATTATTGGACCTGCGACCTCGGTCACGAGTACGTTCGGATCAACGCCGATTACCGGACGTGACCCAAACCGATGCTGCGCAAATCCATTCTCATTTGTGCCACGCTGCTCGCGATTCATGCGACGGCTGGCGCCGAAAAAAACGAACCTCCTCCCGAGGCCGATCCCGCCGCAGAGCCTGCGAAGCCGGAGCGCTTGTGCATCAGGAGCGAGAAGCTGGAACTCGTCGCGAGCCAGTTAGCGGACCTTCAGCATATCCCGCCGTCTCCGGAGCTCATCCGCAAGGCGCGTGAAGCAGGGGTCGACGCGAACCCCGTCTATGCGAAGTTCGGAGTCACTGGCGAGTTCAACAGCTTCAAGATTTGGCTCGAGAACTTGAAAGAGACCGCCGACGCGCCGCTGGTCTGCGGGCGCGCCCGCTCCGGAGAACGTATCGTTCTGATCGCCGCCGTCCGCGCCGGCGTGCTCGAGCTCGTTGGCAAGAACAGCCTGCACGCCGAGGTGATCGAGGATTTCCGCGATCCGTATTTGGTGGTGCGAGACGCCAAGGGTTCTTCGCGACGCATCTCGGTCGACGGGGAGAACTACGGATCGACCATCGCGCTCCCACCCGAGTGGGACCGTCCACTGTTCGTGCAACTGGTTGCGACGGGGCCCAACGGACCGCGTCCGGTCGCGGAGCGCTGGGTGGGCAAGATGCCCCAGAACGACTCGACAGGAGCTGTGACTGAGGGCCTGCAGTCACCCGAAGCATGGCTGATGCAGCTCAGGCGCGCGGCGGACGCGCGTACGCTGCGCTCGAATCGCTTGCTGAGCCAAGAGGCGACGAGCCACGCACGAATGATCTGCGAGTCCGGAAAACTCGGCCATGAGCTCGACCCCTACGGCGATCCCGAAGCCCGATTGCTCAAGCGAGGTATCGAAGCCCGCGTCGTCGGCGAGGCCGTGGCGCGAGCAGCCACGATGCGGGCGGCGCTCCACGCGATCGAGGACAGCCCGAGCCATCGAATGACCGTGACCGACCCTCGGTTCACCGATGCAGGCTACGGCAAGGCCAAGGACGACCGGGGGCGCACCTGTGCGGTCATCCTGCTCGCGGCATGGCCGCGCAAAGTGCACTGAGCTCAGGGCGCCACGGAGACGCGCTCTTTGACTCGGTTGGACGTCGCCTGGTACGCGACGACGAGAACCTGCGCGAGCGCCATCCCTGCGACGATCGTTCCCACGACGCCGGTGAGAATGGCGGCGATCGTGGGCCCCTGGATGGTGACTGCCGTGCCCGGCATGGGCCGGACCTCACTCGCAACCAGCACCGCGAGATGCACGCCATAGAGGACGAGCAATGCGACCGCCCAGACATGGGAGCCACCGCGGGTGCTGCTGTCCATGAACGCCATCAGTGACAGCAGGGCGAGCAGGCCGAAGGTCATGTGGGTGCTAGCGGGGGCCCAGGATTGCCAATCGCCCTCGAGCGTGACGAGGCTCTCATGCCCTCCCGAGACAAAAAACCAGGCGCCCAGGGCCAGAACGCCAAACGTCACCGCCACGCGGGCAGGGCGCGCACCACGGTAGTACGCCCGGAACAGCAGGCTCCCGGTGAGCAGAATGGTTGCCCCCGCGAGGATGACGCCTTCGGGCGCGATGCCTTGAAGTATTTGCTGCCAGAGTGCGACCCCGGTTGCGATCGAGCCGACCAGGAACAGCCCAATCGCGCGGCCCGGGTACGACATCGGTGTGAGAGCCAAAGTCGCCATCGTGATCAACAGAGCCAAGGCGACGAATGTCAACGGATGTACGCCACCGGTGAGCAGCACTCCGAGCGCGCCGACGGCGGTCAGCGCCACAGCGGTGCGGCGCAACGCGTTTTGGCCGGGGCTCGACGGGCGCATCTGTTCGCGCAGTAGGTCCGAGGCCAGGATCGGCGGCCCTGGTGGAATCGGCATGTTCGGCAGGCTCGTGTCCCGCTCCGGGGCGGAGGTCCGAGGCTCGTCCCGTTGCGACTCGAACGCTTCAGTTTCTTCGCGGCGCTGGCTTTCGGTGCCGTTCTTCTTTCGGTGAAGGGGCAGGACCTGCGCCGGTTCGCTGTGTGGCTCCCGCTCGCGAATCGCAGTGCGATTGAGACCGGTGTCCGGAGCCTCCGAGAGCTCGGGGTCGGCAAGCGCAACGACCGCCACGGCTCGCGCCGAGGTTCCTGTGCTGGCTGACGGCGGGAACGTCCCACTCATGCGATCGCCGGTAGTCAGCACCCCGCGCGGTTTTAGCTCGCGCGCGATCGCCACCACCGGCTTCCCACCGGGAACCGGTTCACCACACGTGCCGCAGAAAGCATCCGTTCTGAGCACACTACCGTTGCAGCTATTGCACTGGGGCATCGGGTCAGGCCTGTCCGGTCGCTCAGATCATACGCATGATGGACCACGCACTTCAACCGCCGCGGTAGGGATATGTGTGCTCATCGGCACTCCCTCGTCGATGTTGTGCCGACCACGACAATCAGGTGCAGGTCTATGACAGAAATGTCCTACCGATAGAGCTGTTGGCGATAAAAACACTGGTTTTTAGGGGTCTGACAAGTTGGCATCGCGATTGCAATGTACTCAGTCGCTTACTTAAGACCCTCGCCGCGCACTTTCCAGCTTGCCCGGCATCCGCGCGGCGATGGGTCGTCCTTAACTTACTTGCCCTAGCTTTTTCTACTGTAGCATCGAATGTTTGGTTTGAAATGGGTCACCGACTGGTGGCCCATTTGTCTTTAACCTGAAATCACAAAAAAAAACGGCCCACCCAGAGGCAGGCCGTGCAGAACGGGTTGTCGCAGGTCTCCGGTTGGAGAACTCTACCCCACGTCCTGTAGGGCATCCTTGGCCCAAAGCTTCTGTTTCTTGAGCTGCTGGAGCTCGAGCTCCTCGTTCGGAGTAAGACTTAACCGACTGTCGAGCATCTCGATGCGCTCTGCGAGCCGAGCATGCTTGTTCTCGAGATGCGACTTTTGTCGCTCCGCTGGGATGATTCGAGCGTGGTGCTTGGACATGTCACCTCCGGGGTGGGTACGGGGTTCTCAAGCTAACCAAACAAGTTCCGGACACGCCAACGTGTCCTCTCCCATATCCTAGGGATCTTAGCCGTAATGATCAATCCCACTTTGGGGAGATTTGTGGTTGCCTTGTGTACCTATCGCCACCGTGAATACTAAGCCCTTGGGAGCGTTCAACACGTTGATGACCTCGAGAATTGGGGCGATGGGTTTGGGTTTTGCACTGCTTGCGCCGCTTGCGCTGGGCGGCGGTGGCGCGGCCCAGCAGGGCGAGCCGCTCGATCCAGCAGTGGTGGTCGGCTTGGTGCAGTCGTTCTACGACCAAACCAAGACCCTACAGGCTGAGTTTGAACAGACTCGCTATACCCGGCTCTACGATCGCTACGACCGTGCCCAAGGGAAGGTCGTTTTCAAGAAACCCGGGATGATGCGCTGGGACTACGCTCAACCCAACGGGCAGGTGTTCGTCAGCAATGGCAAGAAGCTACTGATCTATCAGCCGCCTGAAGAAGGTGAGAAGCGAGGGCAGCTCATCGAGCGCGCGGTCGATGAGGACCAACTCCCCTCCGCGTTTTCGTTTCTGCTCGGTAGCGGCAGTCTCGAGAAGGACTTCGACGTACGGCTCCTCGAGCACGACAACGACAAGTTCAAAGATGGCCATGTCCTGCAGCTCATCCCACGGAGGCCAACCCCGAACTACGAACAGCTGGTGTTCTACGTACGCACACTGACCCAGGGCGGCAAGCGGGCCGGAGTGGTCCAACGTGTTCTGATCATCGACTCCGCCGGCAACCGCAACCGGTTCGACTTCTCGAAAATTAAGTTCAACCGTGACGTGCCCGACAAGCGCTTCAGTTACCGCCCGCCCAAGGGGACCGAGACGGTCACACCCTGAGCGCCTACTCGGTCGCGCGCCGGGCCTGCAGTTGGCGGATCGCTCGGCTGAGGGCCGCCCGGTCGTTCGGCGGGACGAGGAGGGAGTCGGCATGGCCGCGCAGATGTTCGGGGATCGCGCCCGCTTCGGTGGCGATGATCGGGAGGGCACGCGCCTTCGCCTCGAAGAGCACCGTCGGGAGGCCGTCTTGGGGGCCGGAGGGCACCACGATGGCATCGCACGCGCGCAGAAGCGCCTCTTTTCGGTCGCCGGCCACCCAGCCCTCGAAGGTCGCGTCGATTTGGAGACGTCGCGCGAGGTCGCGGAGCCTGCCTCGTTCCGGGCCGTCCCCCGCGATACGAATGCTGATGGGCGCGGGGAGCGCGGAGACCGCGTGCAGGAGCTGGTCGACGCCTTTGACGGGCACGAGGCGCCCCAAGAACAACAGCGTGAAGCCCTCGATGCCGAGACGATGACGCAGCTCGGACCGACTCTCGGGCAACGGTCGCGGTGCCTCGATCGGCATGGGGCCAACATGAGTGGCCACGCGCGCCGGATGAAGGCCGGCCGTTTCGAAAAAGCGACTGCGTAACGTGTCGCTCAGAAACCACATCGAGGTGGCTCCCATGGCGATCCCGCGCGCGACTGCTCTGCCTCCGGGCATTTTGGAAAGCCAGCGGACGTCGGTCGCGTGGCAGATGCAAAGATGCGCGCGGCCCCCCGCCGTCCTCGAGGCGACCCAGCCGCTCGGAACGCACCAAGAGCTCATCAGCGCATCACAGTCAGCGAGCTGTCGCTCCGAAGCGCGACGGAGCGCACCCGCAAAGCTCGCGGCGCCTGCCCACTTCGCCGGGTGCAACCGCAGGTTGTCCGGCGCCCCGCTGCCGTAGAAGGTCTGCTGCAGGAGGCGCGGTCGCGCGTACGGGACCCAGTTCACCTCGATTCCTGCCCACCGCGGTGCCGGGCGCGCGCGTCGCGGCTCCGGGGCCAACACCCGAACCGTATGACCGTGCTCGACCGCCCCGCGCGCCAGGCTCAGAAGGAACGAGCCGGTGCAGTCACCCTCGAAGCGCGGAAAGCCATCATGACCGGCGTGCCTTACTCCACGGTGACGGTCTTGGCGAGGTTGCGCGGCTGGTCGACATCGGTGCCCTTGTGGTCCGCGACGCAGTACGCGTAGAGCTGCAACGGCACGACCGTGACGAACGGACTGAGCGCCTCGTGGGTTGGGGCAACCTCGACGAAACGATCACAAAGAGCCTGAGCTTTCACGTCGCCTACGGTCGTCACGCCGATGATCTTCGCTTCGCGTGCCCGCGCTTCCTGCATGTTGCTCGAGACGCGGTCGTAGTGTCGGTCCTGAGGCATGAGCACGACGACCGGCACATGCGCATCTAGGAGCGCGATAGGCCCGTGCTTCATCTCGCCCGCGGCGTATCCCTCCGCATGCACGTAAGAAATCTCTTTTAGCTTGAGCGCGCCTTCGAGCGCCATCGGGAAGCTGAGACCCCGGCCGAGGAAGAGCACGTCTCGGGCTTCAGAGAAATCACGAACGATGTCGCTGACCGTCAGGTGCGTCTCTCGTAGCCGCTCCGCTATCAACTGCGGGATCCGCGCCAGTCCCTCGACGAGCTCGCCGGCCTGGGCGTCGTCGATCGTTCCACGACGCCGCGCGAGCCAGATGCTGAACATCAACAGGTTTGCAAGCTGTGTCATGAAGCACTTGGTCGAGGCGACGCCGATTTCCGGCCCGGCGTGCGTGTAGAAGCTCGCGTCTGCCATGCGCGGGATCGCGCTGCCATTGACGTTGGCGATCGCGAGGACTTTGGCCCCACGTTCCTTGGCCTCTTTGGCAGCCATGAGGGTGTCGAGTGTCTCTCCAGACTGACTCACCGCGATGACTAGGTCGCCTTCACCGACGACCGCGTCGCGACCTCGGAACTCGCTGGCGAGCTCGGTGATCGCGGGAACGTTAGCAAGCTCTTCGAGCCAGTACCGTCCAGCGATGGTCGCGTGGTGGCTGGTGCCGCAGGCCAGGAGGATGATGCGGTCGATGCGCTTGGCGTCATCTTCGCTGAGGCCGATCTCAGCCGTGAAGATATCGGCGTTCTCGCGATCGAGCCGGCCGCGCAGGGTGTCTTCGAGTGCGCGGGGCTGCTCGAAAATCTCCTTCAGCATGAAGTGCTTGTATCCGGCCTTCTCGGCCATGACCGGCGACCAGGAGATTTTCCTGGAACGACGGCTCACCGGAGTGCCGTCCAGCTTCGAAAGCGTGAAGCCATCGGCTTCGAGCACGGCGATCTCGCCGTCTTCGAGGAACACCATCTCGTTTGTGTAGGGAAGCAGCGCAGGAATGTCGCTCGCGCAGTACGTCGCGCCCTTGGACACACCGATCACGAGCGGTGATGAGCTCTTTGCCACCACGATGCGCTCGGGCTCCTGCTCCGAGAGGACCGCGATCGCGTAGGCGCCTTCCACCTGGTCGAGCGAACGGCGAATGGCCGTGACCATGTCGTGGCCCCCCTGAGTTTCGCGGTGAATCAAGTGCGCGACGATTTCGGTGTCGGTGTCGCTGCTGATGGCGACGCCGGAGGCCTCGAGCTCGCTTCGCAGCTCCAAATGGTTTTCGATGATGCCGTTGTGCACTACCGCGATAGGGCCTGCGACGTGTGGGTGTGCGTTGGGTTCCGACGGGCGGCCGTGCGTGGCCCAGCGGGTGTGCCCGATCCCGACCTTGCCTGGGAGACCCTTCTGCGACAGCGCCTTCTCGAGGTTACGGAGCTTGCCGACGGCGCGCACGATCTCGATGCCGCCCTTCGCGTGGACCGCTAGGCCCGCCGAATCGTAGCCGCGATATTCCAGTCGCCGAAGCCCATCGAGCAGGATAGGCGTCGCCTCTTCGTCCCCGACGTGACCAACGATTCCGCACATGTTCCGACTCTAGTCGATGGGGCCACGCTGCGCACCAGTTGCGCCAGCGTTCGGTCGCTTGTCATCGAACTTGGCTTTGATCTCGCCGTCGGGCGAGACCACGGTCACCGGCCCAAACTGCTGAAGCGATTGCGCAAAATCCGCCGCCTGCCCGACGATCACGACCAAGGAGTCTTTCGGCCGGATGTAGTTGCGCGCGACGTACTGCGCCTCGGATGCACTGGTCTTGCGGATCGCCTGGCGGTATCGGTCCCAGTAGTCATCCGGCAGCCCAAAGGTGCGGAGATCGACCACGAGCTCGGAGAGCTTGCCCGGCGTGTCGACCTTGAGCGGGAATGAATTGCTCAAGTAGCGTTTCGCGTTGATGAGCTCCTCGGGTTCGGCCGGTTCCAGGTGGATGCGTTCGAGATGCCCGAAGAAGGCGCCAATCGCTTCCGTGGTGACCTCGGTCCGGACCGACGCATAGGCG
>JAFDFW010000547.1 GCA_019309605.1 Deltaproteobacteria bacterium
CGGAGATGCGCTGTGTGACGCCGTTCGTACCGCGGTAGAGCTGCTCCTCGAGAGCGAGCTGTCGGACAGACGGTTGTTGGTTCTCTCGGATTTCACACCGGGGACGCGCGCTGACGAGTGCGACTGGCCGACCCGCGGCATTCGGCTTGGTTTCGAGGCGGTCTCTACGCCAAACCCCGACAACCGCCGCATCGCTTCGGTTGATGTGGTCGGAGAGCCGGAGTCCGCCGAGGGAGTGCGGCTCGATGTCCAGATTGCAGGGACCGCCACCCGGGCTCAGCAGAAGGTTCGTCTGCGCCAGAAGGGGCAGGACACGCACGAGGCGTCCGTGCGGCCGATCGACGACGGTGGCGAGGCTGCCCTTTCCATTCCACCGGGGTCGACGGACGCGGTCGTCGAGCTCCAGCTCGATCCAGATGATGTGCTCCCTGCCGACAACGTCCGCGGCGTCCTGCTGGGGTCCGATACCGTGCACGTCCTGCTCGTCGACGGCGACCCTCACCCCGACCCGCGCAAACGGGAGACGGCGTTTCACAGGACCTTTCCGAGAGCGCGATCATTCGCTCGGACGTGCTCGTGTTGGCGAATGCCACCCTCGACGAGAAGTGGCTCCCTTTGATCCAGCGCTTCGTGGGCGGCGGAGGCAGCCTTTGGATCACGGCTGGCGACCGGATCAACCCACGCGCGTACGGCAGCGTGCTTCGCGAGCTCCTTCCGGGACGATACACGGCGACCCGCATGGAAGAGCGGCCGGTGTCGCTTCAATCCAAAACGCTCCCAGAGCTCGCTCAGGCGAAGGTACGCGGGCGCACCCCCATCGCGGAAGCCTCTCTCGACGCCGTTGTGACGGCGCGCTTCAGCGATGGCGCCCCAGCATTGGTTGAGCATCGATATCGAAGCGGTCGCGTTGCCATGTTCGCGACAACGCTCGACGATGCGTGGACGGACCTGCCGTACCAGCCGGTCTTCGTGCCATTTGTGCTCGACACGCTGATTCGGTTGGCCGGTCGCACCGAGCACTCCGTGGAGCCCTACTCGCCTGTCTCCCTGCCAGGGTCCACCTCGAGTCAACGTATTCAGGTCGTGACTCCGACCGGTCGCACGGTGGATCTGGCGGAAGCCGACCGCGTGTCGTTTCGGGATACGGGCGAAATTGGCGCCTATCGAGTGTTGGTCAACGGGGTCCACGGCGCGCGCTTTGCGTTCGTCGTCGATGCGCCGTCTGGCGAGAGCGACCTCGTCACGAAGGGGACGCCCGAACCGCAGGCAGGCCCCGAAGCCGCGGTGTCCGATGGCTCTCAGGGGGTCGAGCAACCGCTTGCACCGTGGTTGCTTCTCCTCGTCGTCGCCCTGCTGTTCGCCGATCTTTGGCTGCGTCAGATACGCCGCAGGTGAACGACGCGCTCGATTCGGTTGAGGTCAGGATAGACCGCGACCGGCTGCCAGGCGGTGTGCTGCGCGGCAAAATCGACGACGGACACGGATTGCTTCGCTCCGATCTCGATCAGCATCTGCGCGCCGCTCGCCGTGACGGGCTCTGCGGCCGCCAGTAGCGCTCTCACGACATCGAGACCATCCTCGCCCGCTTCGAGCGCGATGACCGGCTCGTGCTCCCGTATCTCGGCTTGAAGCGTCATCATCTCCGACTCCGCAATATATGGAGGATTGGAGACGATGACGTCGAATTGCTCTGCGCCACTCAGCAGGTTGGCTCGCTCGAATCGGATGCGGCTTGCGACCTCGAGCTCCTCCGCGTTTGCTGAAGCTATCTTCAGCGCGGCGTCCGAGATGTCGGTTGCGGTCACCAGAGCGAGCGGGCGTTCTGCCGCGATTGTGACCGCAATCGCTCCGCTGCCGGTTCCCACATCGAGCACCCGGCATGTGGCGTCCTCGGGGATGCAGTCGAGCGCGTGCTCGATGAGGGTCTCCGTGTCCGGGCGCGGGATGAGCACGTCAGGTGTCACCTTGAAGCGTCGGCCGTAGAAGTCGCGGTGACCGAGGATGTACGCCACGGGCTCGCGCTCCCGTCGCCGCTCCACCAACGGCCGAATCGCGCTCCGCTCCTGATCGACCAGCGGCCGGTTCAAGTCGAGATAGAGCCCCACTCGATCTGTTCCCAGGGCCTTCGCGACCAGCAGCTCAGCGTCGAGCCGTGGGCTCTCGATGCCGCGGCCGGCGAAATCCTGGGTCGTCCAATCGAGGACTTCACGGATTGTCCAGGTGCGCGTGGTCACCAGCGTCTAGCGCGCACGCATCTTTGGTTTGGGGAGCGCACCGGCGCCCGCCAGCACCTGTTTGGCGAGGCGGCTGAGCTCGGGGCGCGTCCCCTTTTGAACGAACGCCGCCACCATGTTCGGGTCCAGTTCGAGAAGCTGCTCCATCGCCGTGCGCGCGCGTCCGCGTTTCTTCGTCGCCGTGTACGTGTAGACCTGTGCGCGTAGCAGCATGCCTGAAACCTGTCCGAACTCCTTGTCGCTCGGATCGTAGGTTTCGAGGAGCTTGCGCGCTTCTTCGGCGTCGCCCGTTCGGGCAAGCGACTCGGCCACCACCGCGGCGTACATGGCCTTGGCCTTGGCCTGCGGCTGACGGTCGAGGCGAATGAGGTCGGCGAGGTTGCGTGCATCACGCGCCCGCCCTGTCATCAGATAGAACATCGCCAGGTTGGCGCGGACGTCGTCTTGGACCATCGCTGGCGCCTTATCGATCTCGATCCCTTCGAGAATCTGAATCGCCTCCGACGGAGCTTCCTGCGCGACGAGTTGAGCCTGCGCGATCGCGTTGAGCGCGTCCTTACCGCCGGGGGCCTGTCGCGCGCGGAGCTGCTCCAACGCCGCCATTCGACCCTCCTTGTCGGTCGCGCCCTTCAGGATAGCGGCGATGTCTGCGGACTTGCGCGTGAGGCGCCATACCCAGATCAGAAACCCTAACGCGACGACGGTGAGCACCGCCGCCACAATCAGCCCCGCGTAGCCGATAGTGGGCTGCAGGATGCCTGAGATGACCCACACGACGGCCAGCGCGAGGCCGATGAGGCCCAGCACTTTCCAGTTCATCTTGGGCTGCTCGATCTGCTCGAGCGCCTCCGCCGTGTCTTTCGGGGCCGCGGTGATTTGCTTTTTTGGCTTCGCCACTCCC
>JAFDFW010000548.1 GCA_019309605.1 Deltaproteobacteria bacterium
GACGTGCGCGAAGTGATCCGGGACTTCACGAAGCATGCCGAAGCTGACGGCATCAAGCTCGTCGTCAAGAGGGCCGAGAGTCCTCAGCTCGCGCTCACGGACGTTTGAGGCTGACAATAAGAACAAAGGCCCTGTCCGCGTTTCGGACCAGGCGACATAACAAGCTAGTACCGCGCAATTGGGGACTCAACCTGAACCCGACGGCTAAGAGAGCCCACAGCAAGAGGTTTCGAGCGCGCACGCACACCTGACGAACGCGCGCCGATCGCGTAGTCTCCCCGCCATGAACCATCGTTGCTTTGGGGAGCTTGGCCTTGGATTGGCTCTACTGGGGATGATGACTGCCGGGTGCGGCAACGACTCGGGCGGCCAACCTCCCGTCGATTGCGCGGTGGCCGCCCCCGAAGCTCTACGCGTCTGCGTCGAGGCCGTCGGAAGCGATCGGCTGACCTGCTATCTCGACACCAACGCGCCCTGCTCTGCCGATGACGCAGCCTTCGCCGCCGCGCTGAAGGCGCTGAAGGATGGCGTCGAGGCCAGCTGCAGCGATGACGAGCTCCAGTCTCTCCCCGTGGGCGCGCTCGTCGCCCGATTGCAGACCTCGTGCATGTCACAAACACAATCGATCGCATCGCGTACGTTCGGTGGCCCTCACGGATCGGTGTGGCCCGCGGCGACCGCTGACCAGAAGGCGTGCTTGCGTACTTCCCACGAAACGGTCTCGGCGTTGGTCGACGTCGCACTCTTGGGAGCCAACGATTGTCTTGCGGCGGACGAGTGCGACGCAAATGCGTTGGACACGGAAGCAAAGACTGCGGCTGCGACCGCGGTGACCGAGATCGAAGGCGCTTGCGAGGCACTCGAGGACATCATCGCAGTCCCTGCCTCGACCTATGTCGCGCGAGCCATGCAGCAAGTCGATTGCATGGTGGCGACCGCACATGCGGATACCGCGCCCCTCAGCTTGTCGTGCGGCCCGTCGAACGTCGACATGGACCCGCCGCGCGGCGAGTATCAGCAGATCATCGTCGATGGTGAGAAGTGGGGCACCTTGTGCGGGGACGGCACCGAGTACGCGTTCCAGATCCGACTTGCTCCGGAAGGCGAGCCGCTCGACAGGGTGATCATCGCGCTAGAGGGCGGGGGCGTGTGTTTCTTTGAGGACGACTGCACGGCTCGAATGATGAGCAATCCGGGTCTATTCAACGCACAAGACACCCAGGTGGCCGAGACTGGCATTGGCATCATGTCGAACGACCCGGTCGAAAGCCCCTTCGCCACTTGGACCAAGGTGTACCTGCCGTACTGCAACCAGGACGTCTTCGCCGGTGCTGGGGTCGTCGAGGACTTCGGCTTGCCTCGGTACGGAGCAGTGAACGCGCGAGCCGCAATGCAGATGGTTCGCGACCTGCTCTGGAGACTGATCGATGAACAGGGTGGCGACGGCTTCCGTCCGGACGAGCTGGTCACCCTGTTCGGTGGCTTTTCAGCGGGCGGCTACGGCACTCTCTACAACTACCACTGGCTGCTCGATGACTTGCAGTGGCCAAGGACCGCCGCGTTCCCCGATGCAGGGGGCGCACTCGATAGCGGTGGGATCCTGAGCGTGCGGACGCTTGGCTTCACGCTGATCCCCTCCTGGGGCGCGCTGCCGAACCTCCCGCCCTACTGTTTCACAGGCGACTGCGCAGTCGGCCCGGTCCTCTACGAGAAGAGCGCGCCACGCTTGAAGACCGTTCCGGAGCAACAGTTCCTGATTCTTTCGAACCAGAAGGACCTCACGCAGCAGGGTGATGCCCTGTTCATGGAGGAGGATCACTGGATCAACACGCTACGGCGCGACTACTGCGGCACCAAGGACCTCAACGGCATCCACTACTACTACTCGAGTGAGTCGAAGGAGAGCATTCACGTGATCTCGTTACAACCTGAGTTCTACGAGGGCGAGGTTGCCGGGATCGCGCTACGTGACTGGCTCGAGGGCGCCATCACAGAGCCCGACCAAGTCATCGATCGGGCAGAAGAGGGCACCTTCGTAGACGACATCCCGGGCGCCGAAGCGTTTCCGTGCCAGGTCGCTCCCTAGCACCAAGCCGCCGAGACTCGCCTGTCGCCGGCGCTTCGCTCGAGCTGGCGCGCTCACCCGAGCCGCGCCTTAAAAAGAAGAAAGCCCGCCTCTTTCGAGACGGGCTCTCAGAATGGTCCCGATGAGCTAAGGGAGAAATGGCGAAGCGCGGAGGTTGGTCTACCTGGTTGAAAGATCGGAGTGCCCATGTTTCCCTCCGGCCTCCGGCATGCGCGAAACGGTTGAACAGTGGCTGAGGCTAGCAGGGTTGAAAGAGTGGGCGATCGACGCGTCGACTACGCTTGTTCTGCTATGCGCCGTGCTCGCGCTGGCTTGGGTTGTCGATTTCGTAGTCCGCAAGATCCTACTCCGCTTCGCAGCCGCGCTTGCCAAGCGCACTCGATCCAAGTTGGACGACAAGCTTCTTGAACACCGCGCGTTTCACCGGGGCGCGCACATCGCTGGGGCGTTGGTCATCTACGCCTTAGCGCCCGCGGTTTTCGCAAATTGGCCCACGCTCAACGCGATTTTCCGTAACGTGCTCGAGGCGTATGTGGTGCTGGTGACGTTGTTGGCAATCACAGGAGCGCTTCGAGCGTTTTTGGACGTCTATCAAGCCAACCATCCTGAAAGCCGAGTCCCGATGCGCGTGTTGGTCCAAGCGACGAACATCGCGATGTGGTTTATCGGTTTGATCATCATCATCGCGCTTCTC
>JAFDFW010000549.1 GCA_019309605.1 Deltaproteobacteria bacterium
ATGATCAAAGATCGCCACGGCACCCTCACGGCACCGAGGCGCGACAACGGAACACAAACGAAGAGAGAAACTGATCGGCTCTGGTTATCATTCGGCTTCACGTCGTTAGGTCACCGGGCGCGCTTGATCGCGGTCAGCGCACCGCTCTTGTCGAACACAACCCACGCCGGTGTCGCGGCCTGTACGAAGCCGGGACTTCTGCCTCCGGAGCCCAAACAACCAGCCAGAATCGCCCGATCTACCGATGCTTTCGCGGGAGGAACCGCGTCCCATTGAGCGCGACGAGGCTCCTTTAACCCCCCTTTTGGGACCGGTGGTCCCAACGAACATCGAGCTCTCCACTCGGCGCGCATTGGCCGATCCAGATGCATCGAACGGCGAGCTGACCCTTGCTAAAGGGATTCTCAGGAGTCTTGGGAAATGAGGGGTGACCCAGCACCGCATCGGCTACGCCTTCCACGACGAACGGCGTGTGGGCCGTCAACGGTGGGGCACGCCAGAGCCTCCAGTAAAGCCGGACCGATTCACACCGGTTCTTGACCCACGTCGACAGTGCGGATTTGGGGCGATGGCGCGCGATGGGTGACCGGCTGGTACTGACCCCCAGCCCGGGGAAGCCGAGCTTCAGGTGGGTCGCCAACCTGTCGTTCGGCAACAGAGTCGAAAAGATTGAGTTGGAATCCGGCGACCGTACCGGAGAGATGATCGCGATCGGAGTCGCAGATGGGGAACGAGTCGACCAGACATGGGCGCCAGGCGGTGTCTGTGTGATCTGCGAAGGTGACTTCGGTGGGCCCAGCGGCCAAGAAAGATGCGCCGAGCCTTTCCGATAGTCACCCCGGTCCAGCCAGGCTGCCGAGCCGAACTACCGGAAACTGATTAGCTCGACTTTCCATGCTTCGCCCAGCCATTCGCAGCGACCAATGAAACCGGTCTTCTGGCCGAGCTCCCTGCCTCCGCTGATTCGTCGGGGCTTCTCTAGCCTCGTGCCGTCGCACACTCCGGGTTCCGCCAACGCTTTCTGCAACCTGTCTTCCAGGTTCTGACGCGTGACATCGCCGCTTGCCAGGTACTCGACGAGCTCTGAACGGTCACCAAAGACAACGGTCTCCGTCGAGCGGAACAGCTCCGCTCGCTCGTAGGTGTACAGGTCGGGACCGTACTGCGACAGGTGCTTGAAGCACAGCATCCTGGCGTACTCACTCGGGATCTCATCACAAAGGATGGTCTTGGTCTTCACCGAGCGCCATGCCAGGCACATGCCGGCCCATGATTCATGCAGGCAAGCCATGTTGATCCCCATCTTCTGTGCCCACCGATAACATTTGTCATCGAACCGAACGAAGTAGTCAACGTCCCAATATCCTCCAAGCATCGCTTCGCAGAAGGGTAGCGAGTACCCTTGGACGAGCGCCCAATACTCTCTCTCGAGCCGCATTAATCGTGCACTGTTTCGTGCATCCCTTTCGCATGCGGCTCGCATACTTTCGCCGGGTTTGCGTTGACAATAGGATCTGGCATCACCAGGCCTCGCCCTTTGCGCCTCCTCGCAAAGCGAGCGAACCGGGAGATCGGCCACCTCACGGCAGAGCTCGACATCTTTCTGCTCTTTGGCGACGTATCGATAGCAAGAGTTCCGTTCCCACCGATGGGTCTCTTCGATTCGTTCGCAAAGGGCGCTATCCGACTTCAGTTTTGCGACCTTCGCAATGCATTTGCTACGCAAACGCGGGCCCGATTTCTCACACAAACCCTCGTTTTTTTCTTCCTGCGCCCACCAGTAGTTCTGGCGCTCGTCGGTGGTGCTCGGGCGTACCGGAACGACATCGGCGTCAAGCCCGAGTGTGGCTAGCGCCGGTCGTTGCAGGTCCACAATGGTGGGCTCGCTATCGGCTCCCTGTGGTCCGGTCTCATCCTGGGCGTCTCGCTCGCACTGAAGAAGCAACATCGCGGAGAGAAGAGATAGAGCCGTCCGTGTGGCTCCACGGAGGAGGAGGGGCGGGGTCACGAGCGTTGAGAGAGCAACAGCCGTGCCAAGTAGGAAACCAGGCTTTAAGGAGTTGTCAGCATGCCCGTCTGCGCCAGGGTGTCACGCTCCAGGCCCCATCAAATGACAAAGCGTCCGGACACTGTCGACGTGGGTCAAGAACCGGTGCGCTTGAGCGGGTAGTCCTGGATGAGGACCTCGGGCGGGAAGCCGTATTCCTCGTGGATTTTTCGAATCATCGGCAGCGTCATTCGACGCTTTCGACTGAGGATTTCGCTCGCGCGTGGACGACTGCCAAGCGTTCTCGCGAGGTCAGCGCGGGGCAGACCCAACTACTCGAGTCGGAACTTCAGGGCTGCGCCTGGGTCTGGCGGGAGGTCCTGAACGAGAGCGAACTCGTACGCATCGACCAACGTCGCTCGGTTGACGAGCTCATGTCAAAAACGCGTCAACGGGCAAGAAGAAGGGCACCTAGCGCGATCACTAAGTGCCCGACTTCGTTGGTTGCGGGGGCCCGTTACGCACAGCGTTGTCCGGTGGAATTTAGTGTGCCGATGGAGGCGGTGATTGCCGCGCAGGGACGGTCCGCCGACCTCCAACTCATGAGGCAAAAAACCCAGCCAACCCCATGCGCCGGCACTGTAGCCCGCCAGAGCGCTAGTCGAGCTGGAACCATGGGGGCAGGGACGGAACATACACGCCGTCCGCGTCGGGATCGAGCATGTAAATGAGGTAGTTCAGCATATTGACGCGATCTCTCGTGGTCGTCGCTACGCGCTCGGTGATGGCCCCACCGTGTCGATGCAGCCGAAATGCATTGTGGGTCCAAACACGCGGAAAGTACTCGATCACCTCGAGGGTCGTCGCGTTGTCGCCTGCCGCTTCCAGATGGATGATGAACTGGGTGCTGAATGGAATCGGTACCCCTTTGATGTGGTACTCGGACAGCCACCAGCCGTCATCGGCGTGCCAGAGATAGAAATCGTAGTCGCGAGCGCTGGCATCGAGCTTGACGTAACGCTCGAGAGCGGGATTGGACTCGCTGCCGAGGCTCATCGTCGCTGTGGAAGGCGGCCC
>JAFDFW010000001.1 GCA_019309605.1 Deltaproteobacteria bacterium
GTGCGAGCGACCAACAGCGGGATCAGCGCCGTAGTGGATCCCCTTGGACGCGTCGTCGCCCAAACCGGACTGCTCACCCGCGAGAACCTTCGCTACGACGTTCACATGCTCGACCTCGACACGGTCTACACGCGCTTCGGAGACTGGCCCGGTTGGCTCGGTCTCGCAGCGATCGTCTGGATGCTCATTCGTCGCCGAGACGCGGAGCGATGAGCAGCCGATAGCTGCCATCTTCGCCGGAGACGCTTTCGGCGACTTGAACGGGACGGCTCGCGGCCCCCTCTGTCCTCGCGAGCACATAGGCGCGGATCAGTGCGTTCGGTACGGGCTCCCCATCGCTGGTTCGGATCACGCCGCGCACCGGAATGGGCGGGTCCAACTGATAGCCCCGCGCCAAGGTGCCAACTTCTGCGCTCATCACCAGCTCCGGCTCGACCAACCACGCGAATCCGGTTTCCGACGACATCTTCACGTGCATATCGTAGAGGCCAGGATCCACACTCATCGCGAATCCGCCCATCTCGTTGGACACCGCCTCTTGCGATCGATGCATGATGCCCAAGTCCTCACTCGGACGTGCGCTTGCGAGGATCGTGACCCCCGACGCAGACTCATCGCGGAACGTCACGACTTCGCCGCGGAGGCTGATCTGGGAGGGAACGACGAAGGCTTCCCCCTCCGTGAACCCTTCGTCGACCAGCGCTCCGCCGGAAAAAATTCCCCAGGTGTTCTCGACATCTTCGGGCGGGGCGACCGAGATCGAATAGAAGCCGGGCAAGAGCTCCACGCCAAAACTGCCGTCCTCACTGCTGGTCGCCGACGCCGTGAATGAACCCTCGAGCCCCAGCTGACTCCCATCGAAGATGCCGATCGACAGGAACCGCACCGTCGCGCCCGGCACCGGCGTGTCATGCGCGTCGCGAACTCGGCCCGTGAACTGAACGGGATCGAGACGAGGAATGTAAATGCGCTTCGGATCTCCGGCCAACGCCACGTTCGGATCGACGGACACCGACGGGAACGGTTCGCGGCCGGTGCTGGAGGTCACGCGGATCCAGTAGTCGGACGCGGTGTCGCTAATGCGAATTGCAACGCGTCCAAATTCGTCGGTTTCGCCAATGGAAGAAACGACCCGTGCGGTGTTTTTGTCGACGGCGCGAACTTGCAGCCCGATCTCGGGGAGCTCCGCCTGATCGGCGACGCTGAGAACCTCGACTGTCAGCGTGCACCCAGTGTGGATGTTCGCGGTACAATCCCGGGTGAGTGTCACCGGAAACGCGACATCGAATCGGAACGGCGCTGTGAGTGCGCCATCATCGACTCGAAGCTCGAGGTAGAGCGGAGGGAGGCTGCGAACTGCAGGAGCCGCCGCCTGTGCGGGCGGCATCACCATGTCACTGCTCGGAAGGACGATCACATCGTAGATCTCCCCGGCGACGAGCACAGTGCTGAAGTCGTAGCCCTCGGATCCGTCGCCCTCCGATGCCTCGCGCAAGGTGTCCACTTCGACCGCAACCGGCGTCAATGGTGCGACGTCCCCACTCATCCGGCGAACGAAACGGAGAGTTGCAGGAACGCGGACGCCGTCCCAGCGAACCACGCCACGAACCTCACGGGTCGCTGGGAGGACGATGTCGCGGGTGCTCGCGCCAGAGAATGATTCCGGGCCGATCGCCCAGCTCGCAGGCGTCGCGAGCTGTACGTTGGACGAGTCGCTCAAGATCTCGATCGCGACATCCACCGAAGCGCCCGAATCATCGATGCAGATGTTGCCATCACACACACCCGTCGGGCAGTTCACGTCGTTGGCGCACGAGTTCTCGATCGTCTGCACCTCGGGCGAGTCGAAGCTGCATCCGGCCACGGCGAGGAGAGCCAATGCCGACCACGCTCTCATCGGCACTCCACCTCGATGATCGGATGGTCGGCGTCGATCACCTCGACCCACCAGGTCGCTTGGTCGATGTCACCCGGCTCAACAGGGCGGCGCTGTTCGACGTTGCTGGCGAACTCGCCCACCACTACCAACTCGATCTTGTGACATTCACCGGGCGCTAGCTCGTCGTAGGAAATCGCGAAGGTCCGGGGACGCTCGAGGAAGCCAGTTGGTTCGACGTCGCCCTGCTGGATCGCGAACTCGGCCGCCGGCGGCGGGGGCGCGTCTAGGAAGATCCGGTACTGGAGCGTCTGGTCGAAGTTCGGATCGCGGATGATCACATCAAGCGGCATCTCGGCCGGCTCGCTCGGGGAAAGCGGATCGTCGAGATTGATTCGGCCTATCTTGTCGAGCGGAAAGTCCGCGAGCGGCTGACTGATGATCGAAGGCGGAAAGTTCTCGACCGGTTCGAACTCAATCGTGCTGGTTGCAATGCACCCGCTACTCAGGGCGGAGGCGGCCAGCGCCACATACGAAGCAAAGAAAAGCATCCGAGGAAATGTAGAAGCAAACGCCATGCCGCGGTTTCGAAGCCCAAAACCCTTGGGTTTTCAACGTTGTCCCATGAAATCGAGGGGTTACCTATGACATTAATGTCAGCCCCGGGCAGGCCCACCAGGCTCCGGGGCGTCCGGATCGCGCTCCAGATATCGGAACACGGTCCGCGGATCCACCCCCAGATCGCGCGCCGTTCGCGTGCGATTGCCGCCATTTCGCTCGAGAACTTCGAGGATGTATTGCCGCGTGAAGTCCTCCCGCGCCTGCGTGAGCGGCACGACCGCGCGCCGGCTGTCGCCGCCGAGGTCGAGATCCTCCGGGCCGATCAAGGTCTTGTCCGCAAGCACGATCGCCTTCTTGATGCGGTTCTCCAACTGACGAACGTTACCCGGCCAGTCGTAACTCTGCATCGCATCGAGTGCCTTGGGCGTGAAGCCATTGATCGTCGCGCCGAACTCCGTTGCGTACTTGTTGAGCAAGAACTTCGCGAGGATCACGATGTCGTCACCGCGCTCCCGGAGCGGCGGCAGGTGAAGGTTCACGACGTTCAAGCGATAGTAGAGGTCCTCGCGAAACGTCGCTTCCTTGATCGAAGCTTCGAGATCACGGTTCGTCGCAGCGAGCACGCGAATGTCGACCGACTGCGGCTTCGTGTCGCCGACTTTCACGACCACGCGCTCCTGAAGCGCTCGCAAGAGCTTCACCTGGAGCGCGTGGGGCATCTCGCCAATCTCGTCCAGGAAGAGTGTGCCCCCGTCGGCCGCTTGGAAGCTGCCCTGCCGGGTGGACACCGCACCCGTGAAGGCACCGCGCACATGACCGAAAAGCTCGGACTCCATCAGATTCTCTGGAATCGCGCCGCAGTTGACGACGATGAACGGCCCCTCCGCTCGATTGGAGCGACGATGGAGCTCCCGCGCAAACAACTCCTTGCCGGTGCCTGTTTCACCGGTGATAAGGACGTTGATGTCGGCGGGGGCCACCTTCTCCACCCGTCGAAAGACCTCCTGCAAGCTCGGGCAGCTCCCGATGATGTCGCCGAATCGCTGCGCCTCAAGCTCCTCGGCAATGCGGTCGCGGTCGGTCGTCAGCTGATTGAGCAAGATCGCATTCTGCAAAATGAGCGAAGCCTGCCCTGCGAACACGGTCAGGACTTCGAGGCTCGGCTGCTCGAAGAGGTTCACTACATTGTCGTTGCCGACGTAGATCAGTCCAAGGAGCTGCCCCTGCGCGATCAACGGCGCGACCATGACCGAGCTGAGCTGCAAGTCGAGCACGCTCTCGCTCGAATTGAACATCGTGTCGTTGACGGCATCGCTGACGATCAGCGGCTGGCGCGTGTCGATACACCGGCGGAGGATGCTGTCGGAGAGCTGCGTCACCGCGTCCGGAATCGTCTCTCGATCGACGTTGCGCGCCGCGGCGATTTCCGGATCGCCATCTCGGAGCAAGATCACGAACCCTTTGTTCGCGTGCACGACGTCGATCACCGCATCGAGCAGCGCCTCGATCTGCTCGGGGATCGCCCGGATCTCCAGCAACCTGCGATTGAAGTCGCTCAGCTTCATCATTCCCTCGATCTCCGAGGTTTGCGAGGAACTGCGTCGGGCATCGGGGTCGCGGGAGCTGCTGCTCTCGTCGTAGAGGGAAAACACCAGTTCGACGTCGCCGAGCGTCATCTTGTCGTTGTGGAAGATCTTCGACTTCTTCTTCTTCTTCCCGTTGACCAGAACGGCCGCGCCCGCATCGACCGCGGCCACCGAAAAGTCCCGTCCATCGAACACGACCTGAGCGTGATGAGCCCCAAGCGAGGCCGAATCGATCGACACATCGTTGGCCCCCGCCTGCCCAATCGAGGTCACGCGCTTGTAGATTCCAAACACGCGGGGCCGGCCTTCAGGCACCATCCATTTGAGGCTCGGCATACGGCCGGCACTCTATCAGACCGGAATTGCCGTGTCACCGGCACTGGCACTGGCACTGGCACTGGCGCTGGCGCTGGGCACTGACGCTGGCACTGAGCGCTGACGCTGGCGCTGACATGGTCGTATGGGGGGGCGCGGGGGAACGCGATGTGGGGGTTCGGCGGCCTTTTTTCTCACGCGTTGGGGGAAATGCAACGGGTGTCAACTCAGGTAGGGGCCTCCGATGTAGCTCGAAAGCTCTCGGACCTCTTGGCGCAGATTGTGGTGGGTGGCTTTGGTGAGATCGCCGATCGACACGAGGCCGATGAGAGTCTCGCCTTCCATGACGGGCACGTGCCGGCAACGGCGATCGGTCATCAGGCGCATCACTTCGAGCAACGTGTCGTCTGGTGATGCGGTGTACAGGCGCGTCGTCATCACGTCGCGCACGAGGGTTTGGCGGGGGTCGCGTTGCGCGGCCACGACGCGAACCAAAACGTCGCGTTCCGAAAAAACGCCGACGGGATAGCCGCCTTCGCATACCAATACCGATCCGACGTGATGGTCGTTCATCGCGTTGACGGCATCGATGACTGTTGCAAGCGGGCCGACCGAGTACACGTCTTCGCCCTTTCTGCGGAGAATGTCGCGTATTCGTGTGTTCATCATAGGCAGGCCCTCGTGCATCGGTGATTATACAATCATTCGGAGTTTTGAGAACCCCCGAAAACAAAGTGTAAAATCACATACAACCGATCGGGTTATCACCCCCTGTGGACTAGCTTTTCATCGCGTGGCTCGGCACTCTGAAGGCTCAATGGGGCATGCCCGGGCAGAACGAGACCGACGCTTGAACCACAGGGTGGACCTGGACGGCCGCGCTGTTTTGTTTCAGCGGGGCGACCACGTCGGGCAGTACACCCTCGAAAACATCTCCGCCGGCGGCGCGATGGTCTCCGGTGAGCGCGACCTGCGTCCCGGTCATCTCGTGCACCTGTTGATCGATCTCGAAACGGGCGAGGACACGATGAGTCTGACCGGCTCGGTGCGTCGCATCCGCGACAAGAGCAACGGCGTGGGTCTCGCGATCGCCTTCCCGGTGTTGTCGGCCGACCAAGAAGACGCGATTCACAACGCGGTCTTGCGCGCGCTGTTGCGACGCGACGGAGACACGTCCCACCTTCCGCTCCTGGTGTTCGAGCCGCGGCGCCGGGTGCGCGAAGAAATCGAATCCGAAATCCGAAGCTTTGGTCTTCCCGTGTCGGGCGTCGATTCGCTTGCCGACGCGGTTCGCGAGCTCGAGAACGAGGAGACCCAGTACGCGGGGTTGATCATTCACTCGGTGACCCACGACGCGCGGGCCATGGACGTGGTCGAGTTCTTCACGAGGTCCGATAATCTCCGGACGATCATCCTCCCGGAGCCCGACGGGGCGCTGTGCGAGCGGGCCGAACGTCTCGCAAAGCTCGGACAGGTCAGGGTGCCCCGCATCTGGAGCCGCTCGGAGCTACGGCGCGCCCTCAGCAACTAGTGTGCGGGTCTCCTCTCGCGCACTAGGTGCGGTCAAAAGGCACGATTTCGACCGACCTCACGCCTGGGAGCCGCTCGAAGGAGCTCGCCACCTCGCTCGCGGTAGCGACCACGACGATAATCAGATCTTTGTCCGAAATACGGGCTCGCGTCGCCTCGTCCGCCTGTTGCTTGGTGACGCGCGCGACGAGCTGGTCGTACTTCTCGACATAGCTCCGTGGGATGTCCAAAAGCTCGAGATCAAGTCGCGCCTCGAGGCGCTTGGATGCCGTGTCGCGATCGAAGCAGTGACTGTTGATCAAGTAACGTTGCGCGAAGCGGAGGTCGGTGTTCTTCGTCCCGCCCCCGACCCAGTGCTCGAGCAGTTCGAGTTGCAGGGCCGCGCAGTCGGCGGAGTACTCGGCGGCCGGTGCGGTCGACATGTACCAGGCGTCACGTTGCGTTGAGTGAAGCAAGCGACTGTAGGCTCCATAGCTCCACCCACGAACCCCGCGGACTTGTTGCATGAGGGGTCCACTGAACGTGCCTCCAAACGCGGTGTTCGAGACGAGAAGTGGAAACAGATTGCGGTCGCGCGTGCGGGCACCGAGAGTGCCGATCAAGAGCTGCGTCTGTGTGCGCTCCGGCTTATCGACGATGACCACGTGGCGGCCGCGGCGGCTGCGCGTCGCTGGCACGTCCGAGCGCTTCTTTTTCGCGCGTCTCGCCTTCGGAAAGTGGGACGCGATGAGCGAGCGAACCTCGGTGTCTGCCACGTCGCCTGCAACCCCGACCAGAAACGCGCCCTTGGCAATGTTTCGATCGTAGAAGTCTTTGACTTGTTGGATCCCGATGCGCGCAAGGCTATCGGTGTCTCCGCTCAAGGTGCGGCCGTACGGATGCTCGCCAAAAAGCGCCTCGCGAAAACACACCGCGCCCAACGCCTGATCGTCATCGAGGCGCGAGGTGAGCGCCGCTGCGGCCCGCCGCTTGAGCTTCGAGAAATCGCTTCCACGAAGCGCGGGTTGCCAGACCACGTCGGCCAGCAGTGCAAGTAGCGGCTCCAAGTTGCGGCGCAGAACCGTGGCGCGAACGCGCGTCGAGCGCATCGACACCTCGACGGACATCCGAGCCCCGAGACTTGCCAGGCGGTCTTCGAATCGCTCCTGCGAAAGTCCGCGGGGCCCGCGGCGCATTAGATGCCCGGTGAGCTGGGCG
Organism: Deltaproteobacteria bacterium; assembly: GCA_019309605.1. GTDB lineage: Bacteria > Myxococcota_A > Polyangia > Polyangiales > Houyiibacteriaceae > SG8-38. The sequence goes on from JAFDFW010000001.1 coordinate 7,066, forward strand.
AGGCCCTCCTGCCCCGCCGGGTCTTGAAGACTGCCCACGGGAAGTGCGATCTCCAAATCCACGAGCGGCAGCACGTCGCTGGATTCTACGAAGATGCTCATGACGCTTTTCGCAAGATCTCGACTCGCGTGCGGAGAGAGGGACGAAGGTACTTCCCTACCGCGCGCTTCACGTCGTCCGCCGTGACGTTCCGGTAGGCCGCGAGGCGGTCGAATACGGCGGCACCGTCATTGGCGACGGTCTCATAGAAACCGATCTGTTCGGCTTTGCCGCCGGCGGTCTCCATGCTGTGCAAGAACGAAAGCTCGAGCTGGTTGATCGTCTTTTCGAGCTCGAGGGGGCTTGGGCCATCGGACGCGAGCCGGTCGATCTCCCGATCGAGCAGTGCAAGCGCGTCTTCCTTCCTCTTTCCCTCACGGAGAAAGATCCACATCTCGAAAAGGCCGGGATCGATGAACGGCGAAATCGAACCCCGAACCGACAACGCGACCTCCTCATCGAGACAGAACAGCCGATGGAGCCGCGAGCTGGTCCCACCGAACAACACTTCGTTCGCAATGACGAGCGCGGGGGTGTCGGGATCGGAAAACGAGGGCGCGTGGTATCCGAGGAGGAGCTTTTCGGTCGGAGTTGGCGCTGTGAGCTGATGAACCCGCTCCGCGCGTTGCGAAGGCTCGGCCGTCGGGGTCGGCGGCTCCGCCGCGCGTGAAGCGGGCAGGCCACCGTAGTGCTTTTGCACGTGTGAGAGGGCCTTCTGTTCGTTGAAGTCGCCTGCGATCACGACCGTGGCGTTGCTCGGCGCATAGTGCGTTCGGTAGAACTCTTTGCAATCGCGAACGGTGAAACCGCGGATGTCTTTCATCCAACCGATCGTCGGCCAGCGATACGGATGCCGCCGAAACGCGTTGTCGTAGAGCATTTCCAGCGCCCTGCCTTCGACGTCATCGTCCACCCGAAGCTTGCGCTCGTTGGCGACCACTTCCTTTTCCGAGGTGACCTGTGGAACCCGCAGCACGAGATTCGACATCCGATCAGCCTCGAGCTCGATGAGGAGCGGCAGCGCATCCCGGGGGGCATTCTCGTAGTAACAAGTCCAATCAGTCCAGGTCGCCGCATTCGCCTCGGCCCCCGCGCGCTCCATCAAACGATCGAAGTCACCGTGCGGGTGGTTTCGCGTTTCACTGAACATCAAGTGCTCGAACAGATGGGCGAGCCCTGTCTTGCCCGGTCGCTCGTGCCGCGAGCCAACGCGGAACCAAGTGTGATAGCTAACGGTCGGTGCGGAGCGGTCGACGAGGGTCAGCACCGTCAGCCCATTGCCCAACCGGAACCGTCGGAGCGTGAGCGCGTCGCCAAACGCGTGATCGCGCACGAAGGTCCACCTCGCGTTACGCTTTCGAACGCCGCGGTTGAGCCGTTCGATCAGAACCTCGGGCGCTCCCATGAACGGCGGAGCCTGCGCAGCCATTCAGCCTCGGTCAAGGGGATTTGGCGGCGAAATTGGGGTGCTCCGGGCTTGGGGGGTTAACGTCGCGGGACGAGGCTCTATCGATCGGGCAGGTCTGTGGGCCTCGGAAAAGGAGCGTGACATGAAGTTTGCCGTAATCGGGGCGCGAGTACTGTTGGGTTTGGTCTTTGTCGTGTTTGGTTTGCACGGGTTCTTCCAGTTCAGTTTCATTCCAGCGCCCGAGATGAACGAGGCCGCCGGGTCGCTCATGGGTGCGTTGGTCGGCACCGGTTACTTCATGGTCGTAGTGAAGTTGGTCGAACTGACGTCGGGCCTGATGATTCTGACCGGGCGGTTCCTTCCGCTCGGGCTGATCTTGCTAGCTCCCGTCTCGGTCAACATCCTGCTGTTCCACGGCTTCTTGGACCCGGCCGGCTTGGGCATGGCGATTTTCATCATCGTGATGCAGCTCTTCTTGGCGTGGACATACCGCGATTCGTTCAGCGGCGTGCTCCAAGCAAACGCGAAGCCGGCCGGCCAGAGCTAGGCCGGCCTTCGCTTGACCGGGTCACGGTGGGCGGGTAGCTCTCTGGCCATGTCGGAAGTTCGCGTTCGGTTTGCACCGTCGCCCACTGGGTATTTGCATATCGGCGGTGTGCGGACGGCTCTGTACAGCTGGCTGTGGGCGCGCCAGCACGGCGGCAAGTTCATTCTTCGGATCGAGGACACGGACCGCGCGCGCAGTACTGAAGAGAGCATTCAAATCGTGCTCGAGTCGATGCGGTGGCTCGGTCTCGACTGGGACGAAGGCCCCGAAGTCGGTGGGGATCACGGCCCCTACGTGCAGAGTGAGCGCCTCGATATTTACGCCGAATACGCAGAGACGCTAATCGAGTCCGGCCACGCCTATCGCTGCTACGCGACGAAAGAGGAAATCGCTACCGCGCGGGAAGCGCATCAGAAGAGCGGTACCAAAGACGGCTTCCATTTTCGAAGCCCGTGGCGGGACCGCACCGACGGCCCCGAAGATGCGAATGCGCGCCATGTGATTCGCTTCCGCGCACCCCACGAAGGAACCACCAGCTGGGTGGACGAGGTCAAGGGTCAGATCGACATCTTGAACTCGACCCAGCAGGACTTCATCTTGCTGCGTCCGGATGGGCTGCCTCTCTACAACTTCGGCTGTGTCGTCGACGACCTGACGATGGGCGTTACGCTCGTCGCCCGCGGTGACGACCACATGATCAACACCGCCCCTCAGATCCTACTTTACGAGGCGCTCGACGCTGCGGTTGCAGCGTTCGCACACATGCCGATGGTCCTGGCGCCCAACGGCGAAAAGCTCTCGAAGCGACACGCAGCAGTCGGTGTTCTCGAGTATCGTGACCTGGGCTATCTGCCGGACGCCGTCCTCAACTACTTGGCTCGACTTGGCTGGTCGCACGGAGACCAGGAGATCTTCACCCGCCAGGAGCTCATCGAGAAGTTCGGCTGGGATCGAGTCGGCACGACTGCGGGTCGGTATGACGCGAAGAAGTTCCTTCACGTGCAAGCGGAGCATCTTCGAATGCTGTCCGACGAAGACATCGCGAGGTGGACGGTTCCCTTTCTCGCCAAGATTGGGATCGAGGTCGAAGCCGACGACGCAGTCCTCTTGAAGACCATTCCGTACGTGAGGCCGCGCGCGGAGACCTTCGTCGATGTCGCCGATGCGGTCGCGTATTTCTTTCGGGACGTCGAGTTCGAAGCCAAAGGCAAGCGAAAATTCCTGGTCCCGGACAACGCGCAAGCCCTCCTGCGCCTCGCCGACGTCGTAGAAGCGGTCGAACCATTCAGGCAGGAACCGCTCGACGCGACGGTCAAAGCTTGGCTCGAAGAGAACGAGCTCCCGATGAAAGTCGTCGCGCAGCCCGCGCGCGTCGCGATGACGGGGCGCACGCGAAGCCCCGGGCTCTTCGAGGTAATGGAAGTGCTCGGTAAGGAAAAGACTCTAGCGCGCCTACGAGCTGGCGCGAAAATCGCGGCCGCGGATGAGCCCCCCGCGTAACGTCGCAGCGCATCTTCCATATTCGTGGAGCCCACCGTGCAGACATTGGTCATCGTTCTCTACTTGGTCACGCTTGGAGTGTTGGCGCTGTACGGAGCCCACCGAAGCGCCTTGCTGTTCTTGTACCTGCGCCATCGTCACGAGCGGACGGCGCCCCGGTTTCGCTTCGATGAGACGAACCTGCCGATGGTCACGATCCAACTGCCGATGTTCAACGAGATGTTCGTTGCAGAGCGGCTGATCGACGCGGCCGCGCGGGTCGACTACCCGCGCGACCGCCTCGAGATTCAGGTGCTCGACGACTCGACGGACGCGACATCGACTATCGCGCGGAGCAAGTGCGACGCGCTACGCAATGATGGGCTCGATGTCGCCTATCTGCACCGAGACGACCGCACCGGATACAAGGCGGGCGCTCTCGAAGCCGGCATGGTGCACGCCAAGGGCGATTTCTTGCTGGTGTTCGACGCAGATTTCGTTCCGCGCTCGACGATCGTCCGAGATCTGATCGATTTCTTCACGGACCCATCGGTCGGGATGGCGCAAGCGCGATGGGCACACCTGAACGGCGATCGTTCGGTACTCACACGTTGCCAAGCGATGCTACTCGACGGGCACTTCGTGATCGAACACGCGGCACGCCATCGCTCCGGGCGCTTCTTCAACTTCAACGGCACGGCGGGCATGTGGCGAAAAGCCGCGATCACCGACGCGGGTGGCTGGCAGCACGACACGATCACGGAGGACATGGACCTCAGCTATCGCGCGCAGCTCGCCGGTTGGAAATTCGTCTACGCGCCGGAGGTGAGCGCACCGGCTGAGCTCCCGTGCGACATGAATAGCTTCAAAGGACAGCAGTATCGCTGGGCCAAAGGTTCGGTTCAAACGGCGCGCAAGCTGCTCGGCCCGATCCTCCGCGCACCGGTGAGTCCTAAAGTCAAAACCGAAGCGGTCTTCCACCTGACTAACAATCTGGCCTACGTGTTTCTGCTCATCTTGGCAGCACTCCAGCTCCCCAACATGTTGATTCGCCGCCACCTGGAGCACCCTGAGCTTCTCTTGCTCGACGTGCCGCTCTTCTTGGCCACGTGCGGATCCGTCGCGGCCTTCTACGTGGTGGCACATCACGATCTCTACGGCGGTCGCTGGCAAGCGATCAAACGACTACCGGTCATGATGGCGCTCGGCATCGGTCTCTCGATCAACAACGGACGCGCGGCGATCGAAGGGCTCTTCGGCCGCGACGTCGAGTTCGTTCGAACACCCAAGCGTGGCGCCCTCGACGGCGAACCGGGTGTCGGGATGTACCGCGGTCGCTGGCCTTGGCACAACACGATCGAGCTGATCTTTGGCGTCTACTGTACGGGTACGCTGCTCCTCGCGATCGCCACCGGGAACTGGGCGAGTGTGCCCTTTCTGCTCCTGTTTTGCGGTGGGTTCACGTATGTGGGCGTTGCGAGCGTCTACGAGGGGTTTCGCTATAAACTCGCTCAGGGCGACTCGGATCTGCCCGCGCAAGCGCCGTCGACGCACTCCTCGCCGAGCCCGCAATCGATGTTGAGCTGACACTCCGCAAGCACTTCGCTGCTGCGCACACAAAGGGTCTGCTCCTCGACCGGCGCGCAGAAGCGAATAGTGGCATCGATGCGAGCGCACTCGTCGTCGGTCGCGCAGGGCGTGCGGCACTGCCCACGCACGCAGACACGGCCCGGCTGACACTCGTTGTCCGGGCAGAATTGCTCCGGGCGAGTGTCGGGAATACATTGGAACGAGCTGCAGTACTCGTGATCGGCGCAAGTCGCATCGTCGGTGCAGCTGGTCAGACACGTGTCGTCGGTACAGGGGCGGCATGCGCCGGCGATGCACTCCTGCGTGTCGGGACAGGGCGCATCGAGACAGGTCATGAGACACTCTCCGTCGATGCAGATGCGCGCGTCGCCACACTCGAAGTTGAACTGGCAGCGGAACGGAGGCGGGTTGGGATCATCTTCGAGAGGATTGAGACAAAGGCCGTTGTCCGCGCAGGTGGTCCCGACCGCGCATTCGTAGTCTTCCTCGCACTCGCCTACACAGCCGAGCGTGGTGCATAGTTCCCCGACGGCGCAGTCGACGTCCCCCGCGCAAAGGGCCCGTTGCGGCGCCGACTGCGAGTCGCACTCGTCTCCGCGGCACAAGAAGCAGCCGCGATCACTGAGCGGCCCGTCGGCAACACAGAAGTAGCGCGAATCGTTGTTGCAGCCGGCGAGCCCGGATAGCGCGATGATGAGAATCCCGAAGCGTTTCATGGGAGGTTCGACGCGCCGGCGCGGGGCATATTCACCGGCAGGATCGACTTGAAAACCAAAGAATTCCATTGGATAACGGGGCACAATGAGTGGCCACAGCAAATGGTCGACAATTAAGCGACGCAAGGGTGCTCAGGACGCCAAGCGCGCGAAATTGTTTACGAAAGTCATCAAGGAGATCACCATCGCGGCTCGCTCCGGAGGTGGCGATCCGGAGGGCAACGCGCGCCTGCGACGCGCGATCGACCTGGGCCGAAGCGTGAACATGCCCGCCGAGAACGTGACTCGGGCGATCAAGAAGGGGACCGGGGAGCTAGAAGGGGTCCAATACGAAGAGCTCCTGTACGAGGGTGTGGGCGCCGACGGTGCGCTGTTCCTTTGTGAGGTCGTCACCGACAATCGCAACCGAACGATCGCCGAGGTGCGAAAGCTCTTCGACAAGAACCATGGGCAGATCAGCAGCAGCGGCTCTGCGCTGTGGGCCTTCGAGCAGAAGGGCATCATCCGCATCGACCAAGACGCGGCCACCGAGGACGAGCTCTTCGAGGCGGCTGTAGGGGGCGGCGCCGAGAACATGGAGCTGGTCGGCGACGAATGGGTGGTGACGACGGCTCGCAACGATCTCGACGCGGTTCGCGATGCGATCGATAGGGCCGGGACCACGGTGCGTGAGGCCGCCCTCGCGTACATCCCCAACAATCCCAAGGTCGTCGAAGGCAGTGACGCGGCGAAGCTGATTCAACTGTACGAGGCGCTCGAGGACAACGAAGACGTGCAGAACGTGTTCTCGGACTTCGAGCTCAGCGAGCAGGCGCTCGCGGAGATGGCCTAACACGCCCATGCGTGTGATGGGCATCGATCCCGGCAGCCGGCGGACCGGCTGGGGTGTGGTGCAACTCGAAGGAACGAGGCTCCGCCACGTTGCGGCGGGGACTATCTCCGTCCCGGAAAAGCTACCCCTGGCGAAGCGGCTCCACCTGATCCACCAGGGGCTTCAGCAGGTCATCGCCGAGCACCAACCTCAAGCCGTTGCCGTGGAAGAGATCTTCTTTGCGAAGTACGCGAACGCGGCGTTGAAGCTCGGGCATGCTCGCGGCGTGGCGTTGCTGTCCGCGGCAGAGTCAAACCTCGAGGTACACGAGTACCCGCCGGCGATTGTGAAGCGCACCGTAGTTGGAAGAGGCGCTGCGGATAAGGTGCAGGTGGGCCGACTGATCACGGCAATGCTGGGGCTGAAGACGCCGCCGGAGGAAGACGCCGCGGATGCACTCGCGGTGGCGATTACGCATATTCAGGCGAGTCGCTCCAAGGCCATCAGCCGCTGACACTGGCACTGGCATGATCACGGTCTCGGCCCCGGATTTCCAGACATCTGTTCAGTAACCTGCTACGTTCCCCTCGTGATCGGCAGGCTTAGCGGGACGATCGAGCATAGAGAGGCGGATGGCTCGCTCATCGTCGACGTCAATGGCGTCGGCTACGAGGTGTTTCTGCCGATCGGGGCTGCCGGGCGGGCGGGCTCCGAGTCGGGGCAAACCGTCTCGCTTCACATCCACACGCACGTGCGCGAAGACGCGATGACTTTGTTTGGCTTTGCCACCGCCGAGGATCGGGCCGCGTTCCGCGCCCTACTCAAGGTCAGCAGCATCGGGCCGAAGCTTGCGCTCGCGATCATCGGCGTGATGAACGCGGCGGAGCTTCAAGATGCGATCGCGCGTCAAGACAAGACCGCCTTCAAGGGAATCAGCGGCGTCGGCAAGCGGACGATCGAACGAATTCTCCTCGACCTGGAAGGTAAGCTCGACTTTGCCGCGAGCGGCAAGACGGGTGTTCGGCTCCGGGCGGTTCCAAGCGACGCCGGCTCGGCGAGTGACGCCGTCGTTGGTGCCTTGGTGCAAATGGGATACAGACGGAGCGAGGCGGAGGCCGCAGTCGGGGGCGCGAGCAGCGCTTCGAGCGACGGCAACGTCGAAGGGCTGTTGCGTGCTGCGCTATCGGCGTTGTCATGACTGAGATGGAAGCCAGAGCCAACGAGACCCTAAGCATCGACGAGCACGCCGACGACCGCGCGTTGGACCGAAGCCTCCGTCCGGCGCGGTTCGAAGACTTCGTCGGCCAGGAGCGGATCAAAGACAACCTGCGGGTGTTCGTCGAAGCCGCCCGGCGGCGGGGCGACCCGATCGACCACACTCTGTTCTGCGGGCCTCCCGGGCTTGGAAAAACCACGCTAGCCCTGATTTTGGCGGGTGAACGCGGGGTCACGCTCCATTCGGCATCCGGCCCTGCCATCGAGCACAAGGGGCAGCTCGCCGCGCTTCTCACGAAGCTCGAGCCGAACGACGTGCTGTTCATCGACGAGATCCACCGCCTCACCGCAACGGTAGAGGAGAACCTCTACACGGCCGTCGAGGACTTCCGGATCGACATCGTCAACGGCGACGGTCCCTACGCGCAGACACTTCAGCTTCCACTGAACCCGTTCACCTTGGTGGGCGCGACGACTCGAACCGGGCTGCTGACCAATCCGATGTTATCGCGCTTCGGATACGTCGCGCGCCTCGACTATTACCCCGACGATGCGTTGCAGGCGATCATCGAGCGAAGCGCCCGGCTGCTCAACTTCACGATCACTACCGAGGCCGCACAGGAACTCGCGCGCAGGTCGCGGGGTACGCCTCGCATATCCAATCGGCTGCTGCGGCGGTCGCGCGACTTCGCGGAAGTTTTGTCGGACGGCAAGCTCGACGCCGAGACTGCGCGCGAAGGGCTCGCGCGTCTCGACGTCGACGGCGCGGGCCTCGACCAAATGGATCGACGCTATCTGACCGTGATCATCGACCACTACGACGGCGGTCCGGTTGGAATTGAAACCTTGGCGGCCGCACTGAGCGAACCGCGGGATACGCTCGAAGACGTGTATGAGCCCTACTTGCTACAAAGGGGCCTACTGGCGCGCACGGCGAGGGGACGTGTGGCGACCCGGCATGCGTTCGAGCACCTGGGCAAAAAGCAGCCGACTGGCAAGCAATCCGGCCTGTTTTGAGCCATTTCTGAAGAATCTGCGCTCCGCCGCGGGGCGCTGTTAGAGTCGACCCCCTCCATGAATTCCCTCCCCAGTGTGGCCGAAGACGGCCTTCTTCGCTCCGCCGAGCGCTGGACGCCCGCCGACGCGGAACTGTGGGGGCGTTGGCGGGGGTCGCTCCGCGCCGATCAACGGGCCGAGGCGCTCTTGCCTCTGCAGGCGGCATTGTCGGGGCTCGTCGCGTTTCGACATCTGGAAAACCATCCGCTCTCCGTGCCTGTCACCGACTTTCGTCCACACCTGTTTGCCGTGCGCGTGGCTTATGAGTGGGCGCTCGAGCTCGCCGCTCAACTGCGAGGCGACGACGCTCCAGAGCGACGACTTCAGTCGGTGGGAAAGCGATTGGAGGAGCCTGAGGCCTCGCTGCGTGCACTCGAACGTTCGTTGACTGATTCCCTTCGAGTGAGCGAGCGGCTCCTGGAGCTCCCAGCTGTGGACGCGGGCGCGTTTCAGGCGAGCTGTGATCTCTTCCTCCGCGACCTCGCGCACAACGCGTTCTTCGGGCCGCCGGAGCCGCTCGAATTTTCGAACGTGGCAGAGCTCGTCCGCCCCGATGGACTGACGCCAGAGCTCGACTCCTGGAAGAGCGAGGCGGCGAAGATGGCGACGATGGTCGCGTTCTTGACGCTGCTCCGCAGCCATCGATTCTTAGGCATCGCCGACCATCAGATCGGCGAAGACGACGGTCTCTACCGGGCGCACATCATCGTCGCCTCGGTTCGCAGGGAGCTTCGAACGCTGACTCGGTTTCTCTTGGTGCAGGGGGTGGAGACCTTTGCCGACGAGCTCGAAGCGAGGCTGCTTTCCCTGGACGCCCACCACATCACCGGTGCTCGAACAGAGATCACCCGGGCCTCCAACGAGCTCAGGGAGCTGCGTGAATCGGTGGAAGTGCTCGCGATGGGGCTTCACACCCAGGTGCGATCCACGCTGGACGGGGCCTTGCCGGAGCTGCATCCAGAACGCGGGCATGCGCTGCCAGCCGAGCGAATGCGAAACGGGATTCGTGAGGTTCGCCTAACCGTGAAAGACGCGGCCAAGCAGCTTCGCAGCCTGGGTCGCCCAGTGCGCGACCCGCGACTGGAGCGCAAGAGCGAGCGAGTGCGCAAGAACACTCACCAAGACATTTGGGCGTTCCGCTTCATCTTGCGAGCGTTCGTCGCGAAGGCGTCGGTCGCGTCGGTCGGTGCCGACTACTGGAGCGATGCCGGGAGCCTCGAGTTCGTCAGCGAGTTCGTGCGCCACTTTCGGCTGTTTGGTCCGCGGTTGACCCGGGCCACGGACTACCCGCGCCCTGAGCCGCTGGCCCGCGCGGTGAGCGCACTGAGTCATCGCGAGGCAATCGACGCGGCAAGCCTCAACCTCGTTACGCACGAGTCCATCCTCTTTCTCGAGCACCTCGATAAAGCGCTCGCCGAATTGCCCCAATCGCTCCTGGCGCCCTTCGACAAGAACAAGGCCGCGACTGAGCTCCGGGGCTACCTCTCCGCAGCCAAAGACCGCACGGCAGCCGATCGTGTCGCAGCCGGCGCATTCGGATTGATCGACCCGAGCCGTGCACAGGCGAGTTAGACCGCGAATCCAAAGGCCGCGAGCGTCCGCTCGATGACCCAGAATGCGGCAAGCGATCCGATGATATACGCCGGAACAGTGCGGTTGCCCTGCCAGCTGGAAGGAACCGCCCGGCGAATGACCGCAAAGCTCAGCCCGGCCGCGGCGATCACTCCGAGCTGCCCGACCTCCAGGCCGAGGTTGAAGCCGAGGAGAGCGAGCGGGATTTCATCGGTGGGAAGGCCGGCGTCAAAGAGGACTGAAGCGAAGCCAAGGCCGTGAAGAAGGCCGAGCGCCCCCGGGAGCGTCCACGGATGCTTCCAGACAGGGCCGTGTTGCCCCGACTGGATCTCGAGTGCGAGAACGACGATCGTGAGGGCGATCAACGCTTCGACCAACGCCATGGGGACCGAGACGATGCCGAGCACCGATAGAGCCAGCGTGAGGCTATGCCCGACGGTGAACGCGGTGACCGCAGCAATGAGCCGACGATGCCAGCCGAAGAGAATCAGAAGCCCGAGCACGAACGTGAGATGGTCCCAACCGGTGAGCAGGTGCTCCACCCCGAGCGCTAGATACTCGAAGAACGAATGCGGTTGGTCTTCTTGCGCGGTGATGGTGAACTGGGGCGTGCGGGTGTTTAGAATCGTGTGGTAAATTTCGCCGTCCGGGCGGACGATGCGCACGACGACGTTGATGCTCGAGAGCGGCAGTCGATCGACACGAATGACGGCACCCACCATGTTGGGAGGTTCGCAGCGAAGCTCCACCGTCGTGATGACCGCGGTTTCGTCCTCGGTCTTGTGACGTTCGGCCTGAGCCAACTGGGTGCATGCCTCGGGAATCCACGGTTTCAGCGACAGACCGGTGGGCCGCTTCGCCGGAGCGCGCCAACGCATCGTGACCTTCCCGTCGAGTCGTTGCTCGAATGAAAGGACCGACGGCGCAAGCGGATGGGCCGACGCTCCGGAGGAACCCCCGAGCACGAGAACGCCGAGCAGAAGGGCAAGAGTCGCACGCATCAGGGCGCCCTCTCGATGTGTACGGTGTATGCGCCGCGGAGCGCATCCATACGCTCCTTTCGGAGCTCATCGCGGATCTCGCGGACACGATCGGCGCGCACCTCTGCCAAGATGACGTCGAGCGCTGGGACGTAAGCGGGGTCGCTGCCGATGACCCGCACGAAGTGAAGACCGTAGACCGATTCGGCGGGCCCCCGCCACTCGCCGATCGCGGCCTCATCGATGAACTGAGCGAGCTCCGCGCCGTAGTCGCTCTTGATCTGCGTCAGCGTCGCCGATTGCTCCGAGCGCAGCCCCGGCAAGGGGTCGCCCAAGCCCACTGGCGCCGCATCGCCGAGTGCCGGGAGCTGCTCCCCCATCAGGATGGCGTCGGCGGGAAGAGCGTCGCTGCGCTTCGAACGGCTCAAGAACACGTGATGAAAGCGAAACCTGCCCTCTCGCTCAAACCGCTCCCCGTGAGCCTGGAGATGCGCATCGAGCTGATCGCGACTTGGCATGCGGTCCTCAGGCACGTAGGCGAGTGACTCGCCCGCACGGTAGAGAAGCCGGGACCGCACGACCGGATCGTGCGCTTGCATGTTCATCTCGAGGGCCCGCTCGTAGAGCTCCAGGTCGCTGTCGGTCGAGTTCGGCTCGACGAAGCGCATGTTGCGCACGAGGTGCGTGAATACGATCGGGTCGTGCCGGTCCCAACCATAACGCCTCGCTTCATTGAGCAGGATCGCCTCCTGGATGGTCTTCTCGACCTCCGCCTGGGTCGCATCCGCCTGAACCACGACTGTGATCTCCGGACCCTCGACCCGGCGTCCCTCCACGAAGACTTTGGCCCCGAAAAGCAGGCCGCCGATCAGAAAGAAGTTGAGGAGCGTGCGAAGCATCAACCGGGCGGCTTATACCAGATCGGCGACGTCCAGGCGCGTTCTTGAATCGCTGGCTCGACTCGGGGGACGCAGCATCGCGCGTCGGCCGGGGGAAGGCGGTCCGGGTCGGTGCAATCGATGCTCTCACACCAGGCGACGTTGAGGCCAGCGGATGGATCGCAGCAGTCCATGTCGATGTCGCGCGAGGGGTTTTCGCAGTCGTAACTCTTTTCGACACACTGGTGCGTGGTCCAACGGCAGGTCGGATTCTCCATGACTCGGGCGTAGTAATAAGCGCGCTCGGTGGGATCGAAGTCCGGGTCCTGCCAGACGCCGCAGAGGTCGCCGAAACCCTCCCCCTGAGGTGCGCAGGTAGCGAGGTCCACGCTCGCTCCGTTGTTTGGATCCCCGGCCGCCTCGTAGACGTGCACCTGGTACTCGTCGCCCTCGAGCCAACCCTTTACGATCTGAATGCGCTGAAGGGGAACGCCCATCGCGTCTTGTTTGGCCGACACGACGAACATGGGCGCGGACGAGCCGGGCTGGGGGCTGAGGTTCCCGCCCATCGGGACGCCTCCAGCATAGCCTTGGGAGGCGAGATCCTCGGCGCTGCACAGGTCGCTCGGATAGTCCCAGCCGCCAAACATGCGGACGAGCATCCGCGGGCCGCTCGTGCCGAACGTCTCCTTCCGGCGGAACGCGGAGAAGATCGCCTCGCGCGCGTTCTCCTCGGCCCACACCGCGGTTAGACCACCCGGGCTGAGGTACTCGATGTCGGGAAAGCCCTCGGGCGGAGGCAGGTAGCGATTGGGCTGACCGGCACCGCCGTGCCCCTTGAAGTCGTCCTCCGCGACGAACCCCGGCGCGGAGGTGTGCGTGTCGGTGGCCGCCGTGATGCCATACTGGAACGGGTTGGTGCCGAGGCTTTCTTCGAGCTTCATGCCGTCGCCATATGCCGCCCGCAGAAAGCCACGTGGGTCCGGCGGCGAGATCACCTCTAGGTTCGTCGTGGCGAGATTTGAAAATGGGATGATCTCGAACCCACACAGCTCATCAGAGATCGTCTCACCAGGCAGGCACTCCGACACGCCCTTATGCTGGTAAATCTCGATGACTGGCTCCATTGCATTTCGCGCTGCGACGTACTCAGCGGTAAACGGCTCGCCGTTGCCCATCCTGTTCTCGAAATAGATTCCCTCAGAAAGGTTGCTGTTGTGGGGAATCGTGAGCGTGTCGCAGCCAGTTCCCGCGTCGATACACTCCTCCTGAAGGCGTGCCCAAAGGCCCTCCACGTACGGCTCGTCGAAGTAGTTATACGGCAGCACCGTGACGTTCTCGTTCTTGAACATGACGTTGCGATGGAGGTTCTTCGTCTGGGGTCCGGCACTCCACTCGTAGCCCGGAAATGACGTGAACTGGCAGCTGTCGCTGCGGTCATAGACCGCTTCGGCGCTGTTAACGACCTCGGCCCACACATCCGTGCCAGCTTCCAGGCAGAACGCGTCGCCTGGACCGCAGAGGGCTGGATAGTGCGCATTCTCCGGCCCGGCGGCGGTGTGGCCGTTGATGTCGATGAAGACGACCGCCACCTCCCCGGGATCGGCGTCGAACTCTTGCGCGGCGCGGTAATCGACACACTGCCGGCTGTCGTACCCGGGCGAGTTCGGATCGTTGCAGACCGCGAGGGTGCCGAGAAACTCCGCATGGTCGCTCAGCATCACGAAGTCCAAGGGGCGATCGATCTGGGCCATCCGCGTCGGATTGCCTTCTTCGTCGTAAGGTTGGAGCGGGATGGGCTCCCCCTGTGTGAATGCGTACGCGTCCTCTGGAGAGGTTCGCGTGCCCTGCATGTTCGCGTCGAAGGAGAGGTTGGTGTGGATGTGCGTGTCCCCCCAGTACACCTGGCGGAGCTCGTCGAAGTCGGCGCAGCGTCCGAGTTCGTCGGGAATGACGGGCGACGTGGATCCGTCGCTACCGCAGCCGACAGCGGCGACGGGGAGGGAGCAGAGGGCTAGACACAGGAGTAAGCTACGGGGCATCGGGCTAAGATAACGGACGCAGCCGACATTTCAATCAACGCCCTAAAGGGCGACTTCGCCCTGAAAGGCGAAACGGGCAGGGCCCTGCATCAGGACGGTGTCCCCCGGCGCTCCGACGGTGATCATCAGCGTTCCGCCGGGCAAGCGAATGCTGAGCTGCTCTTCGCGGGATGCGCGACCGGTTTCGACTGCGGCGACGGCCGCCGCACAGGCCCCGGTCCCGCAGGCCTGAGTCCAGCCGGCGCCACGCTCGAGGACGTCTAGACGCATGGCGTTGCCACGGCGCTCGGAGACAAAGCCCACGTTGACTCCTTCGGGGAAGTGCGCCGAGTCTTTCTGG
>JAFDFW010000550.1 GCA_019309605.1 Deltaproteobacteria bacterium
GTTTTGCGAGGGCGGCGACTGTGCAACCGATACCCAGAGAGCAGATGATTGCGAGGCGTTCGTCGCCGATTGCGTCGCACAAAATGGCGAGGCCGAACGAGACGGATGCATTCAAACTGCTGAGTTCGCGTTCTGCGCCGTAAATGGTGGCACGGGCGGCACTGGCGGCGCGGGCGGCATGGCTGGCACTGGCGGCGCGGGCGGCATGGCTGGCACTGGCGGCGCGGGCGGCATGGCTGGCACCGGTGGTTCGGGCGGCATGGCTGGCACCGGTGGCGCGGGCGGCATGGCTGGCACTGGTGGCGCGGGCGGCATGGCTGGCACCGGTGGTTCGGGCGGCATGGCTGGCACCGGTGGTTCGGGCGGCATGGCTGGCACCGGTGGCGGCGGTGGAACGGGCGGCACCCCCGACCCGAGCATATTATGTGATGAGAGTCTCTGCGTTGGCGACCCCACCAGGGAGCAACTCTGCGAGGTTGGTGTCGCGGCTTGCATCGCGAACAACCCGCCAGCCCAGGAGGAGAAGTGCACGGTGGCAGTCGTCGCAATCATCTGCCGAAACTAGCCGGCACGCTGATCGCTTTCTGCTAGGACCCGGCGCCGTCAACTGGATGGCGCCGGGTTTCTGGTTTCGAATCGGACTCGCAGCCGGTTGCAATCACTACAAACGCCCTGTCTTAGTCTCGCAGAGTTTACTTATAAGGCGTTCTGCGCAATTCAGGAGCTGAGTGAGCTATTCGACGTTGCGCTCGATGAACCGCAGGAGCGGCGCGACCACATTGTTGGTCTCGTCGTCCTCGGCGGCCACCACGTCCACGTGGCTGAACCCTTCTGAGATGAACACCTCAAATCCCCCAGCTGCATCGCCGAAGGTAGGGAACGCCGTGTTCGGCTGCTCACGATCGACCACACGTGGCGTCGTGCCATCGCAGCTCGGCGCACTACAGGCTGCAAGCGAGTCCGCGTAGCCCAGCATGCGTCCCGGCACAGCGACCCCTCCGTTGCTTCCACCGAAGGCGATCACGGGGATGTTCACGTTGCGGGCCTGGGTGATGTTCTCGATGTCGGTGCGGCCGCGACCTTGGGGCTGAGGCGCTGAAAGCGCGGTGGTGTCCAAACCCATGCCTGACACGACGCCGAGCCCGGAGCTTGGGTAGTACCAGTCCGAAAAATTCGTACGCCCTTCGTAGAAAGACGGCATCATGTGACCTTCCAGATCCGTCGACTCCACCTCGACGCCCCAGCGGCCAGCGCCCGCGAGCTCCGTTGGTGCGGGCCCATGGTCCGTCAGCACATCGCTCGGCATCTCGTCACCGTAGTTCAACCAGGTGCGGACCCCTTCGACGGTTGGACCGATCGTGCCGAGCGAAGTCGCCACGAAGCTCGCTAGCTCCGCGGCCGCGCCGTCATCGTCCAAGAACAGACCGATCAAGGCGACCGAGGTCGCGGGTTGCGTCCCGAGCAGAATCGTAAGGGCCGTCAGCTCAGCGACCTTCGCGACGGCGTTGTTGCCTTCGATGCCGTTCTGATCCGCCTGCAGGATCGAGATCCCGACGTCACCATTGAGGTCACCTTCGAGCGCCGCCACCTCGGACACCGCCAAGAGCTGAGGCGACAACAGGCCCGCCACGACGGCATACGCGTCGGTCGGTTCCGTGCACGATGTGTTCTCAAACGCGTCGCAATCGGCTGTCTGGGTCTCGACGGCGCACGCGGTCTCCCCGTCGATGCAGCGCGGCTCTTGGCTGCTCACAGCACCATAGAGGCCTCCGTCAAACCGCGCTTCGATCTGGTCCAGCAGCTCCTCGCTCGGGGCTTCGTTTGGCAAGCCTCCACCGCCACCTTCGAGCAGAACCAGGCCGCGGAGTTTTTCGTAGCCTGGTTCGGGGGCGCCGCCGTCCAAGTTGAAATCGGTTGCGGCGTAGCGCGCCGTGAAGCCCGTGCCGGCTGAATGACCGCCGAGGAACACATTGGCGTTTCGCACGGCGCTCCGAGCTGCCTCTACCACCGCGTCGATGTCCTGCGAATGAACGAGGGTGGTCCACTGCGACATGAACGCGACGTCGTCGCTGGTGTTGTAGAAGATGGCGCGGCGGTCGAGCCGCGGGTCCAACTCGAGTTCAAGGTCGTCGCCAAACAAGAAGTCTAGACCAAGCGATGGGTCTTGCTCTTGCTCCGCGAGATCCAACCCGACCGTGTCTTCGAGTTGGTTTGATCGGCGATCCACCGCCCACACCTCGACCACCATCGAGGACTCGGCCTTGGCGCGTCGGATCAGGCTCTCGGCGAGCACCGCGAACGTCGAAGCGCCGCCTTCGAAACCAGGGACCAGCACGACGATCGCGTCCGGCTGGCTCTCGGCCTGGTCCGACAAGTGGTAGCGGGTGTAGCGCGCGTTGTTGAGGTCGAAATCGGCGCTGCCAAACATCTCGATGAGCTTCGGGTTCGCGACCGACACCCCCGGGCTGCCAGGCGTGTGCTCCGGCTTTGCGTCGCTCGGAAGATCTACGGTCTGCAGCTGCAGCAGCGAAGCCGCAGGCTCACCGCCCGAACCACCGCCGCCCTTGGCGTCGGCCCCGCAGGCAGACAGAAGCAACAATGGTACGGCAAGGGCAACAACATAAGCTTTAGTAATCGAAGACATCGTGTTCACTCCAAGTGATCGAGACCGAGGCCGCAGCGTTGCACAGCCGGGACGTGAACGGAAGCCGCGCTGAGGACGCCTGGCGCAGCGAAGATTGAAATTCCCCATCGGACGGACACACTCAGGCAATGCGACACAAGCACAGTCTTGGAGGGACGGCGGGGCGCCTTTCTGCTCAACCTCGGTCAGATCTCTGTCAGCACCCTACTCAAAGCGCAGGAAGCTGATAGTCACTACAAACGCCCTGTCTTAGTCTCGCAGAGTTTACTTATAAGGCGTTCTGCGCAATTCAGGAGCTGAGTGAGCTCTCTTAGCCGGTCGGGCTCATGTTGTGTACGCACCGGGCGGATAGGCAAGGAAGCGGACCGGGCGCATGGGTGACACCTGCTGGCGTGACTGCGAAACACGCATACGCCTGTCGTGAGCACTGCTGAGCGCGTTGGTCGTCCGTGTTGGTGGGCCATCCAGGACTCGAACCTGGAGCCAATGGATTAAGAACGCAGCTACTGCGAATGAGAAACCCGCTTTATCTAACGATTCCGCGGACCATGTATGGTCAGAAGAGGCCACCAAACGTCCCGAAACGACCCATTTCGGACACGGTGTCCAGAATGAAAAGGGCGCTGGGCCG
>JAFDFW010000551.1 GCA_019309605.1 Deltaproteobacteria bacterium
AAGGCCACCAAAGCCAAGCCCACTGACCATGGTCAACACGACCACGACCCAGTCCCCACCGGACCTTCTCGGGCTCTCTCTCACCCCAGCCTCCCCAGCCCCCGGAGCGCACGTTCGCCCTCACCAGGACATCAGCCCCTTGGTACCATTTCCGCCGATCGATACCAAAAACCGCCCCGCGCTCCCGGCATCTGCGTCAGTACGCCAGCTGGATCGCGTTCCGGCTCTGTTGCTCGAATCTGCGTGCAGCCACGGAATCCGCCCATTCGAGCACCTCGCCTTTGTTTGGGTCGAGTGCCAACACCAGCTTGGCCGTAGCGGTGGCGCGAGCGTCAAAGCCCTGGGCGGAATAGAGGTGCACAGCGCGCTCGTAAGCGATCAGGGCGTCCCGCTGACGTCCCATCCGACGCAACAGATCACCCTTGCGGTGTGCCCACCGCGGCTCCTCCGGCTTCCGTTTCTCGATCAGCTCATAGAGGTCGAGCGCTTGGGTGAACCGACCAGCTTGGAGTGCCTTGCTGAGCTGAGCACGAAGATCGATGGTCTTGCTCTCGGTGTTGCGCATCTGTTCGTCTGCGACCCGCTGCCGTAGCGTCGCGCTACGACACGCTTGGGGTCGTATAGAAAACACCGATTTGGGAGCATTGTCCATACGTAATTCTTTCGTCGCGCCTGGCGCGCAAGACACTCGTCGCGATGAAGCGTGCTCAGGAAGTGCGCAGGTGGCTGAACAAACTTTCTCACGTCGGCTGAACAAACCTTCAACAAACGGCGACTACTGCGTGATCTATCGCATCGAGCCCCCCAACGTCGTGCTGGTGGTGAAGATCGGGTAGCTCACGCGTAGAATTGCTTGGTCCAGCGGCGGAACTTCGCAATCGGGCCGTCGCCTTGGATCAAGGCCGGGACATCCATTGGCACGCGGTGCTCCCATGTGCGGACAGATCGGATCGAGCACCGCGGCCTTGCCTTCTCCGACCAGGGCAGCCCAAATGTGAGGTTAATTACATCCGTAGGCCTGCGCCGTGAGCCCTCGGATCTTGTCCTGTGGGCAGGTTGAGCGGGCCGAACCCTCCGTTCCCAAAACGCTCCCACACGGATATCATGCGCCCTTCGCCACCTCCGCTCAGTCCGAGCGAGAGACGTGGCCAGCGAAGCCTCAACACAAGGAGAAGTCGCGTATGAAAAATCGAATGCAAGGCGCCCGTCGGGCGCGGATCGGATTGATCGCCCTCGTCGTCATCGCCGTGTCGAGCATGGCGCAGGCGAAAGACAAGCGCGACATGGTGGTGATGACGCAGAACCTGTACCTGGGTTCGAGTCTCAACGCCGCACTCGGAGCGACGACTCCGCAGGAGTTCATCATTGCGGTGGCGACCATTTACGGGACCGTCCTCTTCACGGACTTCCCAGCACGTGCCGAAGCTATTGCGGATCAAATTGAGGCGGAGAGGCCCGATCTCATCGGGCTCCAGGAAGTGTCACTCTGGACGACGACAGGACCTGCGCCTCCGGGCTTCGACTTCCTCGCAATCCTGCAACAGGCGCTCGACGACCGCGGCTTGTCCTATTCGGTCGCGGCGGTGTCGGACAACGCGAGCATCGGGCCGGTTCCGCTCGCATACCCCCTGTGCGCGGTGCCAGAGCCTCTCGGAGCCTGCCTGGTCTTGCTGCAGGATCGCGATGTGATCCTCGTCAACGATGACAACCCCGATCTGTCCGTCTTCAACTCGCAAAGCGGGCGCTACGTGGCCCAGGCCGAAGTGCCGACGCCCGTTGGTGTGCTGTCGTTCGATCGGGGCTGGGCGTCGGTGGATGGCACGTTCGAGGGCAAGAAATTCCGCTTCGTCAACACTCACCTCGAGGTCGAGGGCAACGCTGACGTGCAGGAGGATCAAGGCCGAGAATTCCTCGCTGGACCAGCAAAGGCTAGCGGTGCCGTGATTGCCGTGGGCGACTTCAACTCGGCCGCCGACGGCAGCACCACGACCACATACGCCGATCTCACGAAGTCGTACTTCGACGACGCGTGGAGCTCCGATGATCCGGGCTACACCTGCTGCCAAAACAGCACGCTCACGAACTTCCCGAGCGGCCTGGGCTCTGCCATCGACTTCGTGTTCACGCATGGGGCAAGCGGGGCGCTAGGCGCCGACGTCATCGGGGACGCGCCGTTCCAGATGGCGCCGCCCTTGTGGCCGTCCGACCACGCCGGCGTCGCAGCCACGGTTCGCATCCACTAACGTAACTGACGAAGTAGGCCGGCCCCGTCACGCGCCCTCTTGCGCGGCCGGCGGCGGCATCGTGGGGTTTCCCTGGAGACGGGCCATTGCATTGTGGCTAGCTCTCTTCGCGTCTTCGAGGATGAGATAGCTGCACGGTACGATGAGCAACATGATCAGCGTGCCGCCGAGGACGCCGAAACCAAGTGAAACAGCCATCGGGATGAGGAAGCGCGCTTGCAGCGAGTTCTCCATAATCATGGGAGCGAGCCCGAAGAAGGTGGTCAGGGACGTCAGGAGCACCGGGCGGAACCGGCGCGCACCACCGGCGACGATTGCTGCCTGCACGTCCATCCCCTGCTCGCGATAACGGTTGATGGTGACGATGAGGATGAGCGCGTCGTTGACCATGACGCCCGAGAGCGCGATCAGTCCCGTCATGCTCATGAGGCTCAGCTGGTAACCCACCGCAACGTGTCCCCACACCGCTCCCACCATACCAAAAGGGATCGCCGACATGACCAGAAGCGGTTGCGTGTAGCTCCCATCCAAAGCCGTACGCAAGTCCTGGAATGTCCGCCATCAATTGAGGAAGCTCCCTCTGACGAATCTGCGCGCTGATCTCGTTGGCGTTCGCGCTTTCGTCGGCCACGTCCGCGGTGACACTGACAGTGCGACGACCGTCGATTCGGTTGATCGCGGTGTATGCCTGCCCACGGACTACCGTTGCCGCCTGAGACACCGGCATCTCGCCGCCAGTCGGCGTTCGAATGATGAGATTCTCGACGTTGTAGAGTGATTGCCGTTCATCGTCCGGCAGCCGAACGTAGACCCGCATTTCGTCTCTGCCCCGCTGTTGCCTCAGCGCTTCGGA
>JAFDFW010000552.1 GCA_019309605.1 Deltaproteobacteria bacterium
GACGACCCCTTCGTGCCAGCGGCATACGGCGAGTGGTTGAAGTTCGAGCCCGAAGGTGCGGTCTGCGCCAACGGCTCGCAGTACAAGTACTTCGTCAATTTCTCCGAGACCTCGAGCAACGTCATCGTCTTTCTCGAAGGCGGCGGCGCATGCAGCAACTACGACGACTGCTCGAACGGTCGCCCGTTCAACACGGATTGCATCAAAGAGCCCGCGGGCGCCGAATGCATCCGTGACAACTACCCCGCGGTCTACCTCCACCTCGACGCGCTCGAACCTCTCTCCTCCGTCACCGAACCCCTCGGCGTCATCAACGGCGACGTGCCGGTCGAGCTCGCCTACCCGGTGCTCTCGTCCAACACCGACATCAACCCCATGGGCGACTGGAACAGGGTCTTCATCGCGTACTGCACCGGCGACACCTACCTAGGCAGCCGCGTTCACACGTATGTCGATCCGGATGGCGTCGGTCCCGACGTCGAGTTCCATCACATGGGCCATCAGAACATGTTGCTAGTCATCGAAGAGCTCAACGAGATGTTCGCCGAGGTTCCCAAGATGCTGGTCGGCGGTTGTAGCGCCGGCGGGGTAGGGTCCCTCAACAACTACGCCTTCATCCGCAATGGCATCGAGGGCGCCGAGAAGAGCTACCTCCTCGCCGACAGCGGTCCGATCGTCCCTGCCACCTTGCTCAACGGAGAACCAAGTAACCAGAGCGGCCTGTTCTCGGCCGTGAGCACGATCTGGGGCGTCGATACCATGATCCAATCCCTGCCCATGGGCGCCGATCGCATCACCGCAGACTTCGGGGAAGTGAACGCCGTGGTTTCCGAATCCTTTCCGAACGACCGACTCTCCGTGTCCATCTTCGAGCGCGATTACAACTTCACGGTCGCCACCTACGAGAGCGCCTTCCCGATTTTCTCGGAACCGGAGAGCACGGTCGACACAGGCGCCGGCCGAACCGAGATCTACCGCCTCGCCTCCGAGGATCTCGAGACACTCCGCGCGCAACTCGATGGTCTCGACAACCTCGCCTACTACATGCCGTACTACCGAAACACGAACACCAGCCACTGCCTCACCGTCACCGGCCTCGAAGATGTCGGCGATTCCGAGCTCGAGTTCCTCGGTTTGTTTCAGGAGGACCCATCGGCGGCCACCTGGACCGGCACGGAGATCGACACGGAAGACGGCACCGTCACCTACAAGGATTTCATCGAGCAGCTCCTCGATGACTCCGCCCCGCTACAGAGCCACTACGAAGGCACCTGCGAAGGTAAGTTCCAAGTCTGCGCCCTAGACTGCGACGCATACGATGAAGTCATGTGCGAGACCGCCGTCCAGTAGGGGAAAAATACGGCAAAAACAACAGGCCGCGTGGCCTCATCAAGCCCGATACGTGGCGCCCGCCGGCGGTGCACGTCGCTTCCGCCAACCAACGCCACGCAGGCTCGCGAAACCACGCACGTGATCCTCGGCACGGCGGTTGCAACCTCACCGCTGCATGAAACCAATTCTCTTCACGGGTTCCCGAGACGGAACCATCCCCCGCAGCACACCCTCGTTGACATCACCTAAGTTCACCCTATTATGAGTGAGGAAAGGTGTGATTTCGATACAATTTGACGCTTACATCGAAGGCAGCTTGTTTTCGCCAGCGAAGATCGCGAGCGCCCTGAGGACTACCAAGGCGGAGATCTCGGAGACGCTGGGGCTTGCTTCCGACGCGCTCATTCGGCGTCAGCGGATGGAGGCCACCAAGACGCAGACTCGGCTTCGCGAGATGCTCGAGATTCTCAACCGGGTGGAGCCCATCACCGGGTCGATATTGGGAGCGTATGCGTGGTTTCGTTCTGAGCCTCTGCAAGGGTTCGGCGGGCAAACCCCAGACCAACTGGTTCGCGCCGGTGACGCCAGCCAGGTTCACGCCTATCTCGATCGGGTGATGGCGGGTGGCTACGCGTAAGCGAGGGGTCCACTTCCAAGGGCCAGTCTACCGCGCTCACAATCCTGAATGGTCCTGGGATCCACTGTCGGGGCTGGGCGCAAAGCTCTACGGCGGACGCTTCAACCGCCGAGGCGTCTCCGCTCTTTACACCTCGCTCGACGTGCTCGTGGCGATCCGCGAAGCCAGCCCTCTCGGTAGCCCGTTTCATCCCCTGACCCTCTGCCAATATCGCGTCGACTGCGAGAACATCTTTGACACCCGGGACCCAAAGGCGATGAAACGCGAGAAGGTCTCCGAAGAGGAGCTCGAGTGCCCCTCGTGGAACGAACAGATGCTCCACGGAAAAATTCCCGCATCCCAACAGCTCGCCGACCGCCTACTCCCCGAGGTGCCGGCCCCAACGACATGAACCTCGTCCTCTGGAAATGGACCAAGCGCCGCCCTCACAAGCTCACTCTCTTCGACCCCGATCACAGGCTCCCCAAACCGATGTAGCCAACGCATCGTTTCGAGCAAAACACAGCCAAAACCACAGGCGGCATGGCCTCACCCAGGAACCGCTGGCACCGGCACCTTGCTATCCCTGCCTTCGTGATAGAGCGTCACGTGAAGCGACCCGGTCAGCACCCCTTCCCAAGGCCCACGCAGCTCCTCGAACGCACTCTCATCAAGGTCGACCAACGCCTCGAGCAGTGCGTCAACCAGCAGCTGCCGGTGGTCCCCCTCCATGTCCCAGTGCACCACCAACGCCAGCCCCCCGAGCTGATGCGCTTCAGTCAAGAACACACGGGCTTTCGCAAACGCCCCCTCAACCGCGTGAAGTGCCTCCGCAGCGGTCGCATGCATGGTCGCCGTAAGCACACAATCATCAGACACGACAGCCCACTCTACCAGCCTCCCGGTCTGACCCACGAATAGCCGCAAAGTAAATGTCTTGCTCGTCGCCGGGGCCCGAGATCGCGAAGGCTGTGAAGAAGTCGCTTCCGAACGATGTGAGGCCCATGTAGTCGCCGAGGAATAGGCCTCGCCGACTGGGGCTTGCCTGCAAGATGTCGAACGACTCGCTCGTGACTCGAACCGGGTCCGCCCAACTCGCACGGTCGGTGCAATCGGCGAGATCCGGATGGCAGTGAATGAACCAATAGTCCGTCAGGGACGGCGGCGCGTCCGGCGTGTCGTTCTGGAAGTTGTAATAGGTAATGCCGATCGTTCCGTCGTCCGAGATCTCGACGGAGGGGACGAATGCTTGGTTCAAGAGCGCGGTTTCGCTTGAGGGCGTCTGGTCGATTCGAACGGGCTCGGACCAGGTCAATCCGCCGTCGTTCGACTGCGAGAAAGCGACTTGCGGTTCGCCAACGAAGTTCTCCGTGAAGAGCTGCTCCCAGACCGCCGCCAGGTGTCCGGTAGTGCGATCGACTGCAACGTCAAAGAGAGCGCCTGCGCTGCGAATCCGTTCGTCCTCGTCCGGAGGGTGAACAATCGCCTGCCGTGTGTCGGCGATCAGCGTCGGCTCGACCGGCCAAGTCTCACCGCCATCTTCCGAGCGCATCACGTAGAACGAGCGGGGTACCCCCAGGACGGCCTGCGTCTGCTTGAAGAATGCCAAGACGCTGCCGTCAGGCGAGACCACGGTCTGAAAGCCGAGCCCCGCCGGCTCAACGCGAAACAAGGACTGGGGTTCGGACCAGGTCTGCCCGCAGTCGATGGTTCGACTGAAGAGCACTTCGCCTTCCGAGCCCGAGGTTGAGGTCGAGAGGTCGTCAAATCGTGTCCAACCCACATAGACGCGGCATTCATCGACGGGATCCGCCGTGATCGACGGCTTGTCTTCGACCAAGGGACGGTCCGACTCGCTAAGCGTTACCGGATCGCTCCAAGTCCGACCGCCATCGAGAGACTTGTTCACCACGATTCGACTCGGGCCTTCCGAATCGTCTATCTGGTGACTCAAGCCCACGCTGTAGAGGTCCCCGTTGGCCGCGAAGGCGAGCCAAGGATCGGAGGAAGCGATGATGTCGCTGCCCGAACACTGGGAGAGTCCGGGAATCACAACCTGTTCCCAAGTCGCCCCCTGGTCGAAGCTCACGGCCGACACGAGCCCGAGCGCTTTGTCTTGAATCCACGCAGCCACGAGATGGTCCGGGTCGTTCGGATTCACCGAGATCCATGGCTCGACCTCTCTATTCGGCGCGCCGTCTTCGTCGTCAAAGAGCTCGCACTCCTGGAAGGGGCTAGCGCCCGAAACGGCGAGGGGATCGCCTGCCTCGAACATGGTGGCCGGGCCGCCGCCATCTCCGCTGCTGCAGCCGGCGATTCCCATGACGAGCACAGCTCCAAACAAGAAACGCATAGAAACCTCCCGACCTGACCCACCACGCCGCGCGCCGAGTCACAGGAGACAACGTGGGGTCAGCCGCCCACGCGCATCCATACGTAATTCTTCACCTCATGACTCCGCCCAGACGCGCGCACCCACGCATGAAACCAATCCTTCTCACAGGCTCCCCAAATCGATGTAACCAACGCATCCTTCGTCGAGGGTAGGGGACGAGCTAGAAACACAGCAAAAACAACCGGCTATACGGCCTCATCAACCTCGATACGTGGCGCCCGCCGGCGGTGCACGGCGCTTCCGCCAACCAACGCCTCGCAAGCTCGCGAAACCACGCGCGTGATCCGCGGCACGGCGGTTGCAACCTCACCGCTGCATGAAACCAATTCTCTTCACCGGTTCCCGAGACGGAACCATCACGCAGACCGAGCCCATCATCATGACGTGGAACGGTGTCGACACGCCGAAGGTGCTCCGGACCCTGCAACCGGGTCAGTACGTACTGTTGCCCTTTGAACAGCCGGAAGATCTTCTGAGACCAGCGCCGAAGGCCGCCTGAGAGGGGTAAGCCCGCCGCCTCACCCAGGAACCGCCGGCACCGGCACCTTGCTATCCCGACCTTCGTGATAGAGCGTCACGTGAAGCGACCCGGTCAGCACCCCTTTCCAAGGCCCTCGCAGCTCCTCGAACGCACTCTCATCAAGCTCGACCGACGCCTCGAGCAGCGCATCCACCAGCAGTTGCCGGTGGTCCCCCTCCATGTCCCAGTGCACCACCAACGCCAGCCCCCCGAGCTGATGCGCTTCGGTCAAAAACACACGCGCCTTCGCAAACGCTTCCTCAACCGCGTGAAGCGCCTCGGCGGGGGTCGCATGCATGGTGGCCGTAAGCGCGCAGTCGTCAGACACGTTGCCTACCCGGTAAACCGCTCCACGAGCTCCGACCCATCCGGCGCCTCGATCTGAAACGCGCCAGAGTCAGCGAACGCCTTCATGAAGGCCGGACGCTTGGACACCCTCGACAGGTAGCCCCGGAAGATCTCGTCCCGGCAAAGCCCGTAGCCTCTCGCCCAGATTACGTTGTGCCCGATGACGCAGTCTGCCGCCGTAAATGCATCGCCGCAGATGAATGGGTGGCGCTCGAAACGCTTGCTGAGCTGCGGTTCGATCTCGTTGATGAACTTCTCGCGATAGCGGTCAATCGAGCGTGGGTCTTTGTCAGCATCGCGTAGGAGATGCTCATGG
>JAFDFW010000553.1 GCA_019309605.1 Deltaproteobacteria bacterium
GGCAACGTCTGGGGTGCGCTTCTCGAGTGGGCTTGGAGCCTTCCGACGCGCGCCAATAATGGAAGCCTCACCGCCCAGTACTTCTACGCCATCAACCTCAAGGACGGATGGCAGATCGCTGCTCAGCCGATCATCGTGTATTCGCTAGAAGCCAAAGTAGTGAGGGTTCCACTCGGTTTGGGCATTGCGAAATTGGTTGCTGTCGGAAAGAAGAATTTCCCCGTCAAATTGGGAGCCCAAGTCTGGGGCTACACACCGCCGCCCGGTAGTAGCGGGCCGGAGTGGACAATCCGCTTCTCGATCGCACCGGTCCTGCCGCTCCCCTGGAAGAAGTGATTCCGAATAGCTGCCTGAGCAGCGCGCTCCGGTAGCGAGTGCGCGGACGATGAGCTTCCACATGACAAAGCGAGCCCTGACCCTGGCCATCTCGGTTTCTTGGTCGGTCCTGTGTATCGCCAGTCCGTCCACGGCGCTGGCTGAAGACACGGACAGCAAAGCGGACACAGCAGGCGAAATAAGCGCGAGCAAAGAAGTTGGCGGAAAGGAAGGCGGCTCTCGGGTGCCTACGCCCATCACATCCTTCTTCACCGCGACTCCGAGACGACGGGGGAACCGCTCGATACTCACGAAAATCTCGGTGGATTCGAGATCGCGTACGAAAGGGAGCTGATCGAGGAGCATCTCTCGATCGAGCTCGCGAAGCCCTTTTTCTTCTCCCCAGACAGCTTCGAAAGTCCGTTCGAGGCGACTTTGAAGGGGCTCTTCGTCAAGGGTTCCTGGGAGGGCTACATCGGCGCCATTCTCGTCTTCAACATTCGGGTCTTCAGCGAGGAGCGCGCACAGTTTGAAGGCCAGAAGAACGTGCTCTCATTCGGCGTCGGTGGCACGATCGGTGGAAGCTATCACTTCACGGAGCGCTGGGCGCTCGAACTCGGCTTCGACTACGGATACGTTCCGACCGATCCTGTCGTGACTCACGAATTCGATTTGGCGCTCGGCGGCGTCTACCACTTCTGACGGGACATGAGCTTGTCGACCGCAATCGGAAGCTACAAGGCGCGGCCAATCATGGCAGTCATGGCCCTGACGTTGCTGGGCGCCCCCGGGACGGCCTCGGCCTTCGAGTCGGACGTGCAGCAGAAGTTAGCGCTCTGGAGCCTGGCTTTCGTGAACCATGAGTACGACGAGCACTGGTCGACGAGCTTCCAAACCGAGGTCCGCGTCAAGGACGAGGTCACTACCCTCGACGAGGCGATCTTTAAGCCCGGGGGCTACTATCGCTTCAACGATTGGTTGGAGCTCGGCATTGGCTACAAGTACATCTACAAGAACGACGGGGCCAACCAGAATGTCCCCTGGCAGGAGCTCTACGTGACGCATCCCTTTCAGGTATTCGGCTTCACGCATCAGCTCCGACTGGAGGAGCGATTCGTCCAGGGCATCAGCGGCACGATTCCGCGCCTGCGCTACCTGATTCATACGACGACTCCGCTGAGCCCGCTGTTCTACTTCGCGCTGTCCGAGGCGTTTCGCTTCAACCTCGTCGACAAGGGCACCGGGCCGGTCTCCGGCTTCGAGCAGAACCGCCTCTACGCCGGCTTCGGCGTCCACGCGAGCAAGTACCTCAAAGTCGAGCTCGGATACCTGTGGCGTTTCGAGCTCGAGCGCGATCGCGCGAGCAAGAGCGAGCACGTCATCCGCGTCCAGTTGCTATTCGCGACGAAGGAGGGCCGCCACCCCTCCCGCGGAGGGAGCTAGCCGTGTTCAACCACCGGACTCGGCTTTTACAAAAATGGACCGTTTGATGCCTACACGTCGTGGGAGTGGTCGACGCTATGCGCCGAACTCACCAAGCTGGAGGTCGATCTCAACCCAGCCAGCCTGATCGTTTTGCCGGTGGCAAAAAGTGAAACACCCGAAACAACCGCAGTTTTCCACCAGGTTTTTGCCAGTGATTTTGCCACCCGAGATCAAAGTGAAATGATCTCGGATGCTTATCGGTGGAGGCGGTGGGAATCGAACCTGCTTCAGACCACCTTGTTTCGCATGATTCAATAGCGATTACGCGGAATGGTCTCGACGCTGAGACCCCGCCAAACCCTAGTGAATCCGTGTTGCCGGATCAACTTGGGACACGTGTCCCAAACTCGCGCCACGCGGATGCGTTGTTGGTGCCCGTGCGCCGCGCTTGGGGGGTGCTGCGCGTGGTCTGAAGGCAAACGCTCAGCGTCAGCCGCCCGGCGACAGCGAAAGCAGCAACGCGCCGTACACCGTGGCCGCTGTGGCAAAGGCGACTACGTCGCCGGATCGGTCTGTGTCGGGAAGCTCGTGGCGCAGGATGTTCATAATCGTTCCGCCGGCGATGTAGGCGAGCACGAGCGCAAGAATCTCTGGGCGGATCTCGACTGCGGGTAGGGTTCCGATCAGCCAGCCCGTGATCAAGCCTGCGACGAGCAACCAGCGTCCGATGCGTTGGTACCGCTCCCCGTGATGCTCGACCAGGGAATGATCGTTCGCGAGGAAGTGCAGCCCCATCGCCACGGCGAACAGCCAAAGCGGTTCGACCGCACGGTCGCCTGGGCTGGCGACGGCGTATCCAATTGCCGCGTTCAGCACAATGAAGGACACGATGCTGAGCCAGAAGGCTGCGGTGCCGGTTTGGTCCGGCTCACCGACGACGCGACTCGCGTGACGCCGTCTCTACCCACAACGACACCGTGAGCCCCACGAGGGCCAGGACATAGAGGTGTTGTGCTCGTACGAACGGACGGGTAGCGTCGACGCATGATGACGCTCAAGAAGGTTGTTTTCTCGATATTGGCTGTCGCCCTCATGGCTTCTGGCTGCAACGACGACCCGGCCATGGCCGGAACCGGCGGCACCGGAGGCCAGGGCACCGGCGGCACCGGAGGCCAGGGCACTGGCGGAACCGGAGCCGCCCCCACCGGCAGTGGATCCGCCAGCCTCACGATCGGGGACGAGACGTGGGAGTTCGGCGAGTTCGGATGCGCGTTCGGCTACGATGCGACCGAGAGCCAAGTCTACTCCTTCAGCTCCAACTCCTTCGGCGAGCACAGCAATGGTGCTCGGGTGCAGATGCAAGCCAACATCAGGGACGACACCGGGCAGGAGCGCATCGAGGGAGACGGAGTC
>JAFDFW010000554.1 GCA_019309605.1 Deltaproteobacteria bacterium
CGACGCCTGCGCGTGCCGGCGGAAGAGCCATGCCGAGGGGATACATCCGGCAGGCCCACGGGCGATTCTGATACACGGTGCAACACTGCTCGCCGACAAATGGGCATTTCTTGCCTTCATCGTCGAGCATCTTGAGCATTACCATGGGCAGTTGGAGGTCCTTGGTAATGGGATTGCTGGTGTAGGTATCGAGAAAGACCTGGGTGTGGAGCCCGGTGTGCCGCGCCAGTTGGAGCACATCCAAGGGCGTCAAGACGATATTGACGTCGGCGCAGCAGTTGTTGAAGCAGGGAACTTCGGGGTGACAAGTGAACTTGAAACTCTCGCCATCGGCGAGCTGGTGCTTGTCCGCGAGATACTTGGGCAAGCCGTGGAGGGGATCATTCATGAAGAGCTTCCTTCGTCGGGAGTGTCATCATTGTCAGTATCAGGGTCTGCTGTGACAGTCGCGTCGAGGATGCGGTCCTTGAGGGCGTCGGTCGACCAAACCGCGAGCGGCGACGATTTGGAGGTCGCCGGGTCAAAACGATAACGATAGGACGCTTTCACCGCATAGTGCTCTTCCATGTGGTTCCAACCGCGTTGGAAGTAGGGGCACTCGTCGTTGAAACACGCCAGCTGGAAATCGGTTTGCCAGCCCGTGTTGTCGGGGAGTTCGAAGGGTTGCAGGATTTCGTCGCAATGAGGGCAGACAGGGTGTTGAGAAGAAGTTGTCAATGGAATTGCCTCGAAGGAAAAATGGCCCCAGGCGCCAAAGCGCCCGGGGCCGAATGATGGTCGGAACTATTTCATCGGGAGGATGTCACGCTTGAGCATCGTCCACTCTTCGGTCTCCGGATCCATCGTGCAGTTGACGAAGCAGAGCCAGTTCTCGTTGTCGAGCTTGGGGAAGTCGGCGCGGAAATAGTAGCCGGGCCAACGGGTTTCCTCGCGGAACAACATCGTACGAACATGGGCTTCCGCCTGATAGGTACGGTGGTAGTTCTCCCAGCAGCGCATGAGCTCGTGAAGATCCGCGGCACCGAGGTGCGCGGAGTCTTCCTTGAGCATCTCGAGGAGCTCGAGACCACGCTCGCAGAGAACCTTGGAAGTGGTGAACTGAGAACCCACACCGCCGGCGTACTCGTCCATCAACTTCTGCAGACGGAACATGTACATCTTCGGCAGGATGTAGTTCGGGTTGACGTCGACCTGAGACGTGAAGCCCTTGTGCTCTTCGAAGAGATCGAGGGGCTTGAGAGTCTTGGCCTTGAGGGTCTCGATGGTTGCATCGTCAATGGTCGGCATTGGGGGGTTCTCTTTGACGATATACCGGATGGCGGACTTGGCGGCGATCCGACCTTCGGCGTGGGAACCCGAGGAGAACTTGTGCGAGGAGGCGCCGGTAGCGTCACCGGCAGCGAACAGGCCCTTGGTGGTGCACATGTTCTCGTAGCCCCAGAAGTACTCGGGGGGTGCGAGGTCTTCGGGTCCGCTCACCCAGGCGCCGGAGGCGCCGGAGTGCGAACCGATGAAGTACGGCTCGGCGGCGGCGATCTCAGAGGCTTTCTCCTCGGGCTGCACATTGGAGGCGGCCCACAGGATGGCCTGCGAGATGGTCATGTCGAGGAAGTCTTCCCAGGCTTCGCTCTCGAGCTCTTTCTTTTTCGCCTTGAGCGCCTTGGGGTCGTCCTTGTACTCGTTGGCGATCTTTTGGAGGGCTTCCTCGGTCCGCATGTAGATCGGGCCTTTGCCTTCCATGACGTCGAGCATGCCGAGGTAGTTGCGGAGGTTGGCCGGGATCGGCTTCACCAGACCGTAGGGCTTCCAGTTCTGGAGCTCGTCGCGGCGCTCGACCATGTACTCGCCACCGAAGGCGTTGGTCGCACGGGATTTGAAGAGCAGGAACCAGGCGCCGACAGGACCGTAGGCGTCCTTGAAGCGGACCGGAATAAACCGGACTTCCTGGCAGGTTTGCTCGGCGCCGGCCTTGAGGGTGAAGTACAGAGACGAACCGGAGTTCCAGGGCGGGTACCAGGCGCGACCGAGGCCTTCACCTGTGGAGCGCGGCTTGAATACGTGGACGGCGCCACCCATGGCACAGAAGACGGCCCGGGCCTTGAAGATGTAGAACGTGTTGTCGCGTACGGAGAAACCGTAGGCGCCGGCAATCTCGCCGTCCTTCATGATCGGGCCGACGATGAAGATGCGCTCGTAGATGTTGTCGACGCCGAGGTGGTTCTTGGCGGCCTCGGCCACGATCACCTTGTAGGACTCACCGTTGATCATGAGCTGCCAACGTCCCTCATGGACGTATCCGCCTTCTTCGGCCTTCCAAATCGGGAGGCCCCACTTCTCGAACAGATGGACGGAACCGTCCACGTGACGAGCAATGGACGCAACCAGGTCGTCACGGGCGACGCCCATGAGGTCCTGCTTGACGTAGTTGACGTATTCTTCGACGGTGTTGTCGCCCTCTTTGAGGCCGACGTACTGGTTGATGGCCGACAGACCCATGGCAACCGCACCGGAGCGGTCCACCGCAGCTTTATCGACCATGGTGACCTTCAGGCCGTTTTTCTTGGCCCAATAGGCAGCCTCAACGGCCGCGCCGCAAGACGCCATACCGCCACCGAGGATGAGAAGATCGGTCTCTACTTGGACTGTTTCGAAATTAGCCATTTTCTTCCTCCCTACTTCGTCCACACATCGCCGCCCAACGAATCGGGCTCGGTGAACAGAACGGTACCCTCGAGATCAGGATCGGCGTTGAAGCCACCGGTG
>JAFDFW010000555.1 GCA_019309605.1 Deltaproteobacteria bacterium
TCGAGACGCCCGCAGCGTCCATTTGGCCGACGCGCATCTTGCGGATGAAGTCACGTTCATCGCCTTGGCTGCCACCCGTGTAGTAGCGTAGCTCGACGCGGTTTTCGGTGAGCTCTTTGAGGCTTCGATTCCATGCCTTCATGGCCTTCATGAACGGCGAGCCGGAAGGAACAATCGATGCGAAGCGAATGACATTGGGCCCGTCGGCGCTGGCTTGCGGTACCGATACCGAACCCGGCAAGAAGACAGCGCCCGTCGCTACGAGTGCGATCAGGACAATGAGGGTTTTCGCTTGGGTCATAGGCTGCTTGGGGCGATCAGCGTGCCGGGCGGACGTTACACCCTGCTCCTTCGAGGAGACTACCCCTCTGCCCGGTACTCAAGCAACCGCGATTAAACCTACTCTTCCCCCTCGTGAGTAAACGCTTTCCGGCGTCGGAGTTGGTGCCGTATGTGATCGCGCAAGTCCTCGGGGGGATTGCAGGCGCAGCCGTGCTCTACTTCATCGCCTCAGGTCAGGATGGTTTCGCAGCCGGCGGCTTCGCCTCTAATTGAGGCGTAGGCACAGGAAGCGGCCGCCGTTTGAAATCGCTCCGCCGAACGCCCCCCTCACGGACGGCGTCGCCGAGAAGCCCGCGCCGCCCTCGGCGCGGGCGATTTCGCGTCCGTCCGAGAGCGAGAGTGCTAGGAGGGAGCCCTGGGTTTCTCCGTAAATCACAGTGCCCTTTTCCGTCACGATCGGCGGTGTTGGCGCCCCGCGCTCCGGAGCCTTTTCCCACTGCACCTCGCGTGTCCGCAGGTCCAGGAGTGACACCCCCCGGCGAGCCGAGGCGATGACGAGCATCCGCCCGGCCGCCGCGATCCCGGTCACCCCCTGAAACGCCGGGTCTCTCCATTCCACGGTTCCGCTGCCTGCGTTCAGCGCATAGAGACCAGCGGTAAACGAGGCGACATAGAGTGTGCCCCGCAGCAGCACGGGGGTCGTGTCGACATCCAGGAACTGCGGGACGTTACCGGGCCGAAGCTCGACGTCTACTGAGGTTTCGATCTCCCAGAACAGTCGTCCGTCCGCCGGGTTGATCGCCGCGACCGCGCCGTCCGTGAACCCTGCGTAGAGCCGCCCGCCGTCGAGCAGCAACCCGGCATGCCCGGCGATGGTGATCTCCTCGACCGGCTCCTTGTCGTAGGTCCACAGGATGCGCCCGTCGTCTCGGGCAAGCGCCGTGATGACGTCGTTTTCGCCCACCACGTACAGCGCGTCTGCCGCGACCACGGGCTGGGTCCGTATCGAGCCGATGAGCTTGGTCTTCCACTTGAGCTCGCCCTCGACGGTGAGCGCGTGCACGCGGCCGTCGACACTCGGGAAGTACACCTCGCCCGTGCGCGCATCGACGGCAGATTTCGCCTCGATTTGTGCGCCAGCGTCGTAGAAGAACAACCTCCGGCCGTTCATTGCAAACGCAAACATGTTCCCTTCGCTAGTCCCTATGTAGACGCGTCCGCGTTTCGTATCGAACTCCGCCGAGCTGAGCTCGACCGGCAGGTAGCGCGCTTCGCGACGGTCGGTCAGTTGCTGCGACCACCGAACGTTGAAGCCGCCCTCACCTGGCCGCGCGTATGCATCGTCCTGCTCCACCCAGCCAAAGTGGTCGGCGTTGGTTGCCGGCGTGCCCGCCGCTCCGCAGCCTGGAATCGCAAGCAGCGAAGAGGCGACGATCAATACGGCAGCGAAGCGGATGCGCATCGATTGCAGGGCTTATTCTTCCGGTGGCTGCTGTTGGAGCATGTCGTTCAGTCGGCGAACGAACTCTTCGGTCTTCCGCGGGTCGTCATCGGTCGCGGGAGCGAGACTCGGATCGATGAGGGCAAGGCGGGCCTCGGTCTGCTCCTGCGTGTAGGGCAGCAGTGGGGCGTCGGCTTGCTTGAGAGCATCCAAGACGCCGTCGAACTT
Source organism: Deltaproteobacteria bacterium (assembly GCA_019309605.1). Taxonomy (GTDB): domain Bacteria; phylum Myxococcota_A; class Polyangia; order Polyangiales; family Houyiibacteriaceae; genus SG8-38. Next base: position 1,952 of record JAFDFW010000555.1, read on the forward strand.
GGTCTTGGCTTCGTCGAGCTTGCCCTCCGCGAACAGGATTCGTCCTTGATGGTAGCCCGCGATCGGAGCGATGTTACGGTCGAGTTCACGCATCGCTTCGAGTTGTTCGATCGCTTGCTCGTACGATTTCTCCGCCTCGAGCGAGTATGCGATTCCTTCGAGCGCCGCCCAACGGACCCCCTCCCCGTCGCTGCTGTCGAGCGCGGCTTGGTATGCCGCACGAGATTGCTCCCACTGCCTCTGGTCGTAGAGTGCCCTGCCCTCGCCGATTCGCGCCCACGCGGCGGCCGGGGTCTTAGCGTGCCCATCAGCGACCGCAGCGTATGCGTTCGCGAGCGCAGCAACGTCGTCCGTGTCGCCTTCCAGGATAGCCGCAAGCTCAGCGCCCGCCTCCGCGTCCTGGCCGCGCGTGAACGTGGACCAACCGATTCCGATGGCCGCCACTAGAAGCACTCCGCCGGCCATGAGTCCGAGCGGCTTCAGGTTGTCTTGGAGCCAGTCCTTTGCCACGACGGCCTGTGCGATCGCCTTCTCCTCGACGAGATCCGCGTCGCGCCCTCGTTCGGCGGCCTTGCGAGCCGACTTGGCCGCCTGTTGAGCGGCGAGCCGCTGGCCCGCGGTGAGCGGTGCTTGCTTTTTGTCTTCGGCAGAGTCGTTGGCCAAGGCTTCCTCCAAAAGACCGGGAAAACCCGGGAAATCGGGTCCGCACTATACACGCGGCCCCTGCCCAGTCAACGTAGCCTCGCATCGGGCGCGACCCCCGTGCTAGAGGGCTGGCTGTGCGCTGCCTCGTCGGGATCTTTGGGAGCCTCTCACCTTGTGGGTGCTGCTTCCTTCGATGGCCCTGGCGTACGAGGACCAAGCGATCCTCGGGTTGGAGGTTGGGTACGCGGGAATGCCCACAAGCGACACCCTTCCCCGCAACGGCGTCGATGTAGGCCTGGTCGCTGGCGGCGGCTTCGGCGATGCGTGGAGCATTCAAGGGCTTCTCAGCTACAACATCTTCCCAAACGAACAGCCGGTGCATCTCGGCATGGCTGGGCTCGAGACGGTCTACGCGCTCGACATCGTCCGTTTCGTGCCGTTGATTGGGGCTGGGATCGACGGCCTGTTGACAGTGCGCGACGGAAGGACACGGGGAGACTTCGCCCTACACGTGCTACTCGGCGCGGACTACCTCATCAACCAGCGATGGCTCATCGGCGTGGACGTGCGTGGCTACTGGGTCGCGACCAACGCGGCGAGCCCGCTCGACCCGTTCATCGTGACGGTGGGGGCGCGGGCTGGTGTTCGCTTCGACCTTCGCTAGCTGCGCCTGCGGATACGGCCGCTGCCAAATCCGGATGGGCCGGCCCGATGCGATGGCGCTACCCGCAAGCACGAGCACGACGCACGCGGCGGATCGAATGGATGAAGTCCGGAACGCCGTGCCC
>JAFDFW010000556.1 GCA_019309605.1 Deltaproteobacteria bacterium
GCCGGGCTCTTGCAGACCCCCGATGAACGGGATCCGCGCACTCAGTCTGGCGCGCAGATGTCCGCTCCAGTAAAACGCCATCTGCGGCGCATCCGGGCTAGCCGATAGCTGGTGGGACTGGGGCGCGAGCGCCTCTTCGGGTTCGTCGGTTTGCGCGTGAACGAGTGCGGTGGCGCAGCTGATCGTTGCGCAGGCGATTGCGAGCAGGGGTTTCACCTAGTTCGTATGCGAGCGCGACGGGCGGCGTTACGGCGCATCGAGTGCATCCCCATCTCAGCCTGTCTTGACTCCGCTCGCGCAGCCGTGGGAGGGTCACTGGTCGGACTGGATGGTGAAGATGGTGAGCTCGAGTAGGAATTGGTCACTCTTGTGGGCGTGCTTGGCTCTGTCGACCGTTAGCTTGATGGGGTGCGGTGATTGCTCGAGCTGCGGTGCCGCCGGGGCAGGTGGTGCGGGTGGTATGGCCGGAAGCGCCGGGGATGGCGGCAGGGACGGCGCGGCCGGTGCGGGCGGAACTTCTGGAACTGACGGCGCCGGCGGAACGGCCGCGCTGCCTACGGAGCAGGAGGTGCTCTTCGTGGGCGGGTTCATGTCCCAGCTCTACGAAGAGTTGAGTGTCAATCTCGAAAATGACATCAACCGCGCGCTCCAGAACGCTGCGCGCGCGCTCAATGTGCATATCGACCTGCCGCTCAACCAGAGCATCGACATCGCGATCGGGGACGCAATCGCGAACGCCCTTCCGCGTATTGAGCTGCCATTTGAGACAGGCGGCTACATCTCCTTCTACACGCAGATGCGCTACTTCGACATGGAAGGCATCGCGCACCAGGACCTGTCGGACGTGTCCGAGTCGTTCGATACATCCGAAAGCGTCGGGCACAACGCTGCCGCGATCCTCGAGTTCCTACGCAGCACCGACAAGCAAATCATCATCGTCTCACACAGCAAGGGGGGCCTCGACACGCTCGACGCGCTCCTCGATGCGCCCGAGCTCTGGGGCGACACGGTGGTCGGGTGGGTGGCGCTTCAGGCGCCGTTCTACGGTTCTCCGGTAGCTGACCCGGCGCCTGCGGCGATCAATGCATTGTTACTGGGGGCCGTCGGAGGAAACGGCCAGTCGGTCGACGACTTGAAGACCGTGACCCGCGTGCCCTACATGGACGCCAACGAAGAGCGCATCGCAAATCTCACCGCGAGCATCCCAATCATTTCGGCGTACTCGACGTACGAAGCAAGCGCATCGGTCACCGGCTTTGCAAGCACATTCGCAAGCGGCATCTTCAACGCCGCGTTGGTTTCCGCGCTTACCCAGATCGTCGTCGACAACTACTGGGCCACCCCGCTCAACATTCCCCGCGTGATCAGCGCGTCAACCACGGCGGCGATTGCCCTCATTCGCCTGCGAGTGGAGACCGCGCTGGCCGCCGCGGTTGCGACCATCGGTCTCATGGACCTCACCAACGTGTACATGAACACCGTCCCGGGTGTGCCGAACGATGGACTGGTGCCGAAGGACAGCACAGCCCTCCCAGGGGCGATTCATCGACAGATGGCGCTTGGGGACCATGCCAGTCCGGTCATGGACGTAGACCCGCTGAAAAATTTCTGGACGGTCGGGGCCCGCAATGACCTCACCTTGGAGTTGATTACCGAAGTGCGAAGCCTCGGCGACAGCCCTTTGTAAGTCGCGGCGCAGTTCGAGCTCGTGGCAACCGTGCTATTCCTCGGGCGATGGCAGCGTATCTGTACCCCATCAGCCTGGCCGCGGTGTCCGGCCTGATGGTCTTTCTCGAGCGATTCTTCCCCTGGCGGCCGGACCAAAAACAGCTTCGGCCGAAGTTGTGGTCCGACCTGATTCACCTCGTGTTCAACGGCCACTTCTTGGGCCTCTTGCTCGCCGGCCTGGCCAGCACTTGGATCCTTCCCTCCGTGGATCGCTGGCTCGGCGCCCAAGGACTCACCGACGCGGTCTACCGCAACGCCGCTGCAGATTGGCCCTTGTGGGCGCAGATCATCATCGCCCTAGCGGTCATCGACTTCATCCAATGGTGCGTGCACAACCTGCTGCATCGCATCCCGCCGTTGTGGGAGCTCCACAAGGCGCACCACAGCGTCAAGGACGGAGAGATGGATTGGATCGTCTCGTTCCGCTTCTCGTGGCTGGAGGTCATCGTCTACAAGTCGGTTCTCTACCTGCCGATGGTCTTCTTCGGCTTCGCCTGGGAGGCGCTGATGGTCCACGCGATTTTCGGCACGCTCATCGGGCACCTCAACCACTCCAACCTCAACCTCGGCCACGGGCCTTGGCGTTACATCCTCAACAGCCCGCGGATGCACATTTGGCATCACGACTACGAGGGCAACGCTAAGACCACCGTGAACTACGGCATCATCTTCAGCACTTGGGATTGGATCTTCGGCACCGCGAAGATGCAAGCGGACCCACCGGCGCATCTGGGGTTTGCGGGCGTCGAGACATTCCCCGACAATTTTTTCACCCAGGAGATTTGGCCGCTCGAGCGTCTGTGGCCGAGCCTGCACAGCAAGGTTGCCTGGTCTGTGATCGGCGCGCTCGTCATTGCCGCGGCGTGGTATCTGCACGAGCCTCGTGCTACCCGGCCGGAGACTCCGATGCTCGGTGAATCTGCTGCCGCTTCGCAGCCGACCGGGGTCCTTCCTCCGTCCGACGCCTACTCGACGAATCCGGCCCAAGCGGAGGACGCGATGCGTCGTTTCGGGGAACAGGCCCGCGCCGAT
>JAFDFW010000557.1 GCA_019309605.1 Deltaproteobacteria bacterium
ATGGCGAGACCGCGCTTGAGCGCCTCACGGGCGTACTCGCCCGCAAGCATGTCGTCGGTCTTCACCGCGGATACGTCGAGGTTGCCGATGTCCCAGGTCTCGTAGTCGGCGAACTCGTCGTTCGGCGACAGGAAGGGATGGGTCTCTCCGTCGCCCTTGATCTGGGTGACTTCGTAAAGGGGCTCTCTCCGCGCACGGCTCGTGACGTACTCCTCGTCGAGTACCACGCCGTCGTACTGGGCTTCGAGCGGGAACATGATGCCGTTGGCCAGGTTGCCGTTGTGCGCGATGGCCAGCACGCGCCCCTTCGTACGCTTCTCGTAGTCTTCCATCCACTTCCACAGGTCGCGGGGATTGGTGCTGCCCATCGGCGGCAGCGTGGTGAAGGGCACCATCTGGCCGCCCTTGTCGCCGGCGTCGCGGTAGACGACGACGCGGTGCATGTTGTTCCCCGTCACCAGCGAGGTCCACTCGTAGCCGATGAAGGCCGTGAACCGGCCGGGCGCGTTGAAGAGCTCCGCAGCCTCCACCGTCGCGTCCCAGGCCGAGCGGTACGGCGCCGAGTCGGGTCCGTACTCGAGGCCCTCCGGCCACTCCCCCTGGGAGAACATGCCGATCAGCTCGAGTGCCACGTCGACCCCTCCACCGGCCTGGATGCGGTCGTACCAGTCCTTGCCGGTCGCGTTGCCCAGGATGTTCGGCTTGCCCGCGAAGAGATCGGGAAAGAAGCCCATGTTGTCGGAGTGGTCGGCGACCACCAGGAAGTCGAGGGGCCGCGCGAGCCGGGCGTCTTGGCCACTCGACGCGGTAACCTGCTCGCCGCGCGCGAAGCGGTAGGCCGCGTCGAGCCCGAGCCGGTTGCCGAAAGCGCCAGCGTCCATGGACAGAGACGTGTGCAGGTGGGTGTCGCCCCAGTAGACCATGCTGGGGAAGTCACGATCCGCATAGGGGGAGTACACCCGGGCGGTGTAGGTCTGTCCCAGACCGGCTCCGCCATCCGGCGGAGTGGGGATCTGGGCCGTGGACGAGCATGGCAGGAGGACGCACATGAGGGCGATGCTTCCACGGATCCAGGCATGAGGTCGCATAGATTCTCCCATCGGCGTCGCGTGGCCACGAAACTGTGGTGTCGACAGCCGGGACGCTAACCAGTGGACGGGAATGACACCACTATCTGAGGGGTCGCCGCGCTTGCCGTCCGACGGGTGATGAAGATCCAGTTCGCGTGGCGCTGCCTCCCCATGGCACCTCATGGCACTACCAGACCGAAGGAAGATTTCAGATTAGCGTAATGATATCAGTGGATTACGCGATTTCCCGATCAGCCTCCGAAGCTGGGGGTCGCGCGTTCGAGTCGCGCCCGGGTCCCCCTTTGTTTTCGCGGAGTTGGCGAGTTGCTTCTCTGAGCGCCGACCGTCAGCTTTCCCGAACCACACCGAACCAGCCAATCCCGAATCAGTCGTTCGATGAGCAGATCTTGAAGCTCCCATTCTGCCGGTTGTCTTCCACCCGTAGCCGTGCTCCCATTGCGTGGAGCACTCAAGGAGGGGGCAACCGTGAGCCAATACCGCAAGACAACCACCGCACTGACCGTCGTCGTCGTGGCTGGCGTCATCGCAGCCGCTTACTTCATGGGACGCTCGGACGAGCGGGCCGGACGGCCGTTCTCGCTGGCGAAGCCGGCGCAGGCGGCTGACGTCCCGACCATCTCGCCCGTGAAGGCGCGGCCGCGCGACGCCTACTTCCCGAATAGCGAGGATCTTCGGCCGGACGAGATGCGGGTCATCGCATGCGGGACAGGCATGCCCACCGCTCGCCCAAGCCAAGCGGCGGCCTGCTTCCTCGTGGAGCTAGGCAACGGTGACAAGTTCATCTTCGATGTTGGTACGGGATCGGCAGAGCGAATCGCTTCCCTCCAGATCCCCTACAACTTCCTCGATAAGGTCTTCGTCGGGCACCTGCATACCGACCACTTCGGCGACATGGCTTCGCTGTTCGTCGGGGGTGCGCTGGCCGGACGCCAGAAGCCGCTGCGTGTCTGGGGCCCGAGCGGTGATACGCCTGAAAGAGGCACCAAGTACGCGATGGATCACCTCCGAAAGATGGTGACCTGGGATCTCGACGGACGGAAAGGCATCACCGACGAGCGTGGTTACCACATCGAAACCACGGAGTTCGACTACACGGCCGTGAACCAGGTCGTCTACCAGGAGAACGGGGTCACGATTCGATCCTGGCCTGCGATTCACTCGCTAGATGGCCCCGTCAGCTTCAGCCTGGAGTGGAACGGGCTCAAGTTCGTTTTTGGGAGCGATACCTACCCCAACAAGTGGTTCGTCGAGTATGCGAAGGGTGCCGATCTTTCCATTCATGAGTGCTTCATCGCGGTGCCTACGATGATCGAGAAGTTCAAGTTCACCCCGCAGAGCGCGCTCATGGTGGCCACCCAGATTCATACGCCGCCCGAGGCGTTCGGGAAGGTGATGAGCTTGACGAAGCCAAGGATGGCCGTGGCGTACCACTTCTTCAAGGACTTCGACACGACCGCAGAGGTCAACGACCGTATCCGCACCACCTACGACGGCCCCCTGAGTCTCGCCGAGGACTTCATGGTTTGGAACGTCACGAAGGACGATATCCAGGTTCGGATGGCGGTGGTGAACGAGGAGGTCTGGCCGCCGCCCGCCACGGAGGAGCCCGTGAAGCCCGACCCCAACAACCGCATTCCGTACTCCAAGCAGATCCTCGGCGGCAAGCTCG
>JAFDFW010000558.1 GCA_019309605.1 Deltaproteobacteria bacterium
CCAGACTTCCTTTGAGCCGCCTCTCGTTGCTGTTGGAGTGAAGGTCGACTCGGGCGCGCATGCGCTGATCAAGTCGACCGGGGCGTTTGCGCTCAACGTGCTCGGCAAAGGGCAACAAGGGCAAGCTTATGCGTTCTTCAAGCCGGTCGAGCGCGATGGCGATACCCTCGGCGCCGAGCCCTGCCACAGCGGAACGACCGGGGCGCCGATCCTCGACAACTCGCCTGCGTTCGTCGAGTGCAAGCTCGTCGACACGATCGAAAAGGGCGATCACTCCCTCTTCGTTGGCGAGGTGGTCAACGCGGGCGTGACAAAGCAACCCGAAGGCCGTGCGGACGACGCCACGCTGTGGCTCAAGGACCTCGGCGAGAAAGTCTTTTACGGAGGATGAGCGAGCTCGACGTCAACGAGTACTTCGACGGCTACAGGTTGCGGTCGATACTGCGTACCTCTGCACGTACGCCTAACGGGGGATCCAGCCCTGATTTGGGGTTGCCGAATTAAACCGTTAGGGTGAGTCATGTAATGTCTTCCAGGGGGGTGGAAGGATGTTCAGGCGTACCAGCAAGACAACGAATCTTCGTACAGAGCTCAGCAAGGCACTCAAAGCCGAGAGGCTCCATGAGGCGCTCGATCTCTATGAGCTGATCGAGAAGCAACAAGCCGAGGAGCCACGATGGTCCCACCGGAGAGGCGATCTGCTGCAGCGCATGGGACGCAAGGCCGACGCTGTGCTCGCCTACGAGCGTGCCGTCGATCTCTATGCGGCGAAGGGCTTCGTGGCTCGCGCGGCAGCCATGGCCAAAGTGATCTTGGCGATTGATCCAAGCAAGGGCGAGGTGCTCGAGCGGGTGGATCCCCTCGCGGCACGCAGGCTCCACCGAGAGAACCGCAGGGTCATCGTGACCGCGGACGAGCCATCCACCCGGGACTCCGAGGGGCCGACGACGGAGACGCAAAGCCTGATTACGGACGCGCTACCTTTGATCGCCGATCGGACCGCACCGGTTGGCGAGACTCGCTTCACGAAGGAAGAGAACACCAAGGACATCACGCTCGAGATTACGGGTGCCGAGCTTCTCGACAGGCCGTCGCCGCCGGAATCCTTCATTAGTCAGCGTCCGAGCGCTGCGACGCTCGCGCAGCTCCCGTCCATGCCGCTCTTTGCCGAGGTGCCGCGGTACGTTTTAGAGGCTCTGGTGCGCGAATCCACTCTCGTGGACACAGAAGATGGACAGCGATTGGTGACGGCGGGCACTTCGGCCGATGCGCTGTACGTGCTGGTCGAAGGTAGCGTCGTCGAACGGCGTGGGACCGACTGTCGGGGCTTGCTTCTCGGTGAAGGAGATGTGGCCGGGGTCTCGTGCCTGCTGTCCAACGTCAGCTATGGCGAGGACGTCGCCGCGTGCGGCCGCGTGCGTGCGCTTCGAATCAGCAAACTACTTCTCGATCGGCTCGTTCAGCAACATCCCCCCTTCGGAGACGTGCTCCTCGAGATTTTGAGCCGCCGCCTCGTCGCCACCCTGCTCCGCACCAATCCGATCTTCACGGGATTTGACGAAAGCACTCGAAAGGCGATAGCCAGCCTGTTCGAAGTGCGCCGCGCCTTTGCCGGCACCAAGATTGTGGAAGCCGGCAAGCGCTCCGACGGCATGTACCTTCCGCTTCACGGCCGCATCGTCGCTAGAAGGCCCGACGGCAGACGCCTCGGCAGCATGGAGCTCGGACGCGCCATCGGTCAGGACTCGATGCTCACTGGCCAACCGCCACGGATCACGGTCGAAGCAGCGAGCGATGTGCTCGTGTTGCGCATGTCGGCCGCGAACTTCAGCAGCCTTCTCATGAGGCGCCCCGATGTCGTTCAACGCATCGAAATGCTGAGCTACGCACGTTGACGACCGCGAGAGCCTAGACGACCCCGTAGGCCAACATCGCATCGGCGACTTTGATGAACGCTGCGATGTTTGCGCCCTTGACGTAGTTGACGTAGTCGTCGTTTGCGCTCCTCCCGTGCTCGACGCATCGCTCGTGGATGCCGGCCATGATGTCTCTCAGCAGTTGCTGAAGGTCGTCTTCCTTCCATGTGATGCGTGCAGAGTTCTGACTCATCTCGAGACCCGACACCGCAACGCCACCCGCGTTGGCCGCTTTACTGGGAGCGAATAACACCTTCGCGTTCGTGAATGCGTGGATGCCCCTTTGCTCGGTGGGCATGTTCGCCCCCTCAGATACGCCTTTCAGACCGTTTGCGATCAGGATCTTCGCCTCTGCTGTGGAAATCTCGTTCTGCGTGGCGCACGGGAAGGCGAGATCGGCCGCGATGCCCCAGGGCCGCCCCTCGTGATGGTCGACCCCGAATTCCTTCGCATACTCGTCTAGACGCCCGCGTCTGCCGTTCTTGAGGTCTTTGACAAACCTCAACTTGTTCGCGTCGATGCCCTCGGGGTCGTAGATGAAGCCGCCGGAGTCGGAAAGTGTCACGGCCTTGCCGCCCAAGTGATTGATCTTCTCAACAGCATGTTGAGCCACGTTACCGGAGCCGGACACGAGGCAGGTCTTGCCGTCGACTGAGTCCTCCAGTCGGTTCAGCATCGACTCCATGAAGTACACTGTTCCGTAGCCAGTCGCCTCCGTGCGGATCGGACTGCCGCCATACTCCATGCCCTTGCCGGTGAGCACTCCAACGAACCGGTTCGTGAGGCGTTTGTACTGGCCGAACAGATATCCGATCTCGCGGCCGCCAACGCCGATATCGCCCGC
>JAFDFW010000559.1 GCA_019309605.1 Deltaproteobacteria bacterium
GTTCCTGCAGAGCAGGATGCACGCGGCGGGCGTGGTCTGTAGCGACTGCCACGACGGGCACAGCGGGAACCTCCGAGCGGAGGGCAACGCGCTGTGCACCCGGTGCCACAAAGCGGAGACCTACGACGTCCCGGAGCATCATTTTCACAACCCCGGCACCGAGGGCAGCCTTTGTACCGATTGCCACATGCCGCAGCGCACCTACATGGTGATCGACGAGCGCGCAGACCATCGATTCGGGCTCCCACGTCCCGCGCTTGCCGCGAAGATCGGCGCGCCGGACGCTTGCACCGGCTGTCACTCGAAGAAGGGCGCCCAGTGGGCCGAGGGTCACATCGATAAGCACTTCGATAAGCGGGCCGATGACGCATTCGCAGAGGTGCTTCACGCGGCGCGAATGCAACGGCCCGAGGGCGAGCCGGGGCTGGTCGAGCTCGTCGCAGCCGGCACCGCTCCCGCCATCGTACGCGCGACCGCGCTGCTCGAGCTCCGCAACCTCGCGTCACCCGCGCTGCCAGCTTTGCTGATGCGGGCCGCGCACGACCCGAGCCCTATCGTTCGCCGTACCGTCGCGGTCGCCTCCAGAGACATTGCGCAGGAGCAGCGCCCCGAGGTCGTTCGCGAGCTGCTCCGCGACCCGGTGCGCACCGTGCGCATCGAAGCCGTCGCCGCGTTGCTGGGGATCCACGCCGGCCGATGGAGCGAGTCCGACCGTGCCGCGCTGAAGGCTGCCACGGCGGAATACATCGAAGCCCGGGCATTCAATGTGGACCGCGGCGAAGGGTTGGCCGACCTGGCTCATGTCGCGCTGCTTGCGGGCGACGTTGAGCACGCGGAGGGCAATCTCCGCGAAGCCCTCGATATCGATCCGACGTTTACTGCGGCTTACGTGAACCTCGCTGACCTCTATCGAAGCCAACAGCGCGACGAAGAGGCGGAAGCGGTCCTTCGTGAGGGGCTGAAGGCCGCCGCCGATCGCGCCGCCGTCGAGTTCGCCCTCGGCTTGACCTTGATACGGCTCGGACGACAACCCGAAGCCATGGTGCACCTTCGCCGTGCCCATGAGATTCGTCCAGAAGTCATTCGGTTCGGGTATGTCTACGCGGTCGCCGAGTTCGACAACGGGCAGCAAGTCGCGTCACTGAAGACACTCGAGCGCATGCTTCAGCGCTACCCGGCCAACCGCGACATTCTGCGATTGTTGGCTGGTTACAATCAGCAGATGGGTCGCACTAAGGCTGCGGAGCGATACGCGGCAGAGCTCCAGAAGCTCGGGGGGAGTCCGTGACAACGCGAGCTATGGTGTTTGCGCTGATGCTCGCCGTCGGAACGACCACCATCGCCGGCGTGGCGAGTGCAGAAAGTGACGACCCCTCGAAAGTCGGCTACCCGCACATCGAGTTTGGACTCGACGTCGGCGTCATGCTCTGGAACGGCGTCGACCGGGACATCGTCCGTCCCGGCGGTACCGTGGATGCCCGCATCGGCTGGAACTACAAGTGGTGGGTGCCCATGGTTGCCCTCGGCTTCCGCGGAAACGGCCTCGATCTCAAAAACCTGCCAGGCGCGCCCGCGACCACGCGACGAGAGACCCTGACCAATATCTTCTTCTCGCTAGGCATGCGCTTCGTCACCCCTAATCGAACCCGGGTCGCCCCGTTCCTCGACGGCTGGTTCGACTTCAACTGGTGGCACCTCAACGAAACGCAGATCCTCTGCAATGCCTGGTACTGCACCGGCTACAACCAATACCGCTTCACCCCAGGCTTCCACGGACGAATAGGCATGCAGATTCGGGTCGCCCCCCATGCCGACCTCGAGATCGGCTTCGGTGCTGGCTACACCTTCCAAGGTCAGTTCTTCCCGACGAACCGCTCCTGGCTGGAGCCATCGGTCGGCTTCACGTACTCGTTTCCGGCTGGCTACGAGAACCGAACGTCGATCAAGGGCTACTGAGCGATTCTCCGAAGGGCGGCGCGAGGTGGTTCCGTCTGGGGGCCCGTTCGCGGTAAGATGTAGGTATGACCCGTCTCGTGGTTTGCTGTGCCCTCGGCCTCGCAGTCTTCGGTTGCAAGAGCCGAGAAGAACCCGCCGCACCGTCGAACGTCGTCGAGGCGCTGCCGCCCGACACCGTCGAAGTTGAGGCGCAACCCCAAGCCACTGATAAGGCGGCGGATCCCGAGGAGGCTGTTGCAGCCGAACTTGCAGCCGAACCCACCGAAGCCGTCGAGGCTGCACCCGTGGAACCGGCTCGGGACCTCGCGGCCGAGCTCCGCGCCGCGATCGGAAGTCCCGCGGACTGCGTGCGCGACTATCGACCTAGCAGCGCAACGCTGATTCGCATCAACATCAGCGCCGTCGTGCGTCCGACCGGGATGCTCATCGAGCCGACCGCAACCGGTCGCGGGCTTTCGATGAACGACCGTCGATGCATCGAGCAGCGAGTAGGGGGAGTGACCCTGCCCCCGCTGAGCGGGAAAGCTTCGGAGCCCGTGTCTACCTACGTCGAGATTCAGTACGAGCCCCCCGCAGTCGAGGAGGACGACGTGGGAACCCCACCGCCTCCGCGCGAGGGCGTCGTCCAGCCCCTACCCAAGAAGAAGCCTATCGCGCCGAGTGGTGTCCCGATCGAAGGCCCAGCAGCGGACCCGATCGAGGGGCCGAGCGGCGTTCCGATCGAAGGGCCCCAGGGCGTTCCAATCGAAGGTCCGAAGCCACAGCCGATCGACGGCTATTGAGTCGAGTAGGGTC
>JAFDFW010000560.1 GCA_019309605.1 Deltaproteobacteria bacterium
GCAAACAGCCCCGCCCACCCCCAGCGACCTCGGCGCGCGCTCAGGAAGCTCCAAACGACCAACGCCAGAAACAGCGCCTCGGTGTACGCAGCATGGAAGAAATAGGCTGCCGGGAAGATCGAGATGTAGATCACTGCGCGCATCGCCGTGTCTCGTGGAAAATCGAGACCTGCTAATCGGTAGAGACCGACGACCGCCGCAAGGTAGCTGACGAACGAGATGAACAGGCCCGCACCCAAGTAGCTTCCCGGGAGCCACCGAAGAGCCCGCATCAACCACGGATAAAGCGGAGGCCAGATAATCAGAAACACGCGCTCCGGATCCGTCCCGTAGCCGTCGCGGGCGATGTGCACGTAGTGCACCGTGTCCCACTGGCGCCAGATCTCGAGAGCACATAGGCGACATAGGCGAAGACGAAAGTGGCTAAGGTCGCGATTGTGGCGAAGCTTACAGGGGGGCCGAGTGGGCCAGCCGATTCGGTATGGTCATCCGCCAACAACCCGCGGAGCGGGATCGGGCCTCGCTGCGCCATACGGGTCAGCCGGGTTCGAAGGTCGGTGCCGGTCACAGCGCGAACATAGCCGGCGCGTGATCTCGAGTCACTAGATTTGCAGCGGTCGCGGCTCGTTCTGTTAGCCTGGTAGGCGAGAAGAAAAGACAGGCGGTGACCTTCGTTCCATACCTAAAGCTTCTTCGCGCGGATCATTGGTTCAAGAACGTCTTCATGTTGCCGGGGACCGCCATCGCGATGGTGCTGACCGGCGCTCCCCTCGACATTTTCAAGCTCTTGGTCGGCATCGCTAGCGCCTGCTTGATCGCCTCGGCGAACTACGTGCTCAACGAGTGGCTCGATGCCGACTTCGATCGCTTCCACCCCGTAAAGAAGGATCGCCCTTCGGTGGTTGGGGGCTTGAATCCGGCCCTGGTCTACACGGAGTACGCGTTGCTTACGGCGGCCGGGTTCGGGCTGGGCGCGCTGATATCCCTGCACTTCGTAGCGGCCCTCGCCTCGTTGTGGCTCATGGCAATTCTGTACAACGTCAAACCCTTTCGAACGAAGGATCGGGTCTATCTGGACGTGCTTTCGGAGTCGGTTAACAACCCAATCCGGCTAGCGCTCGGATGGTTCGTGGTCACGAGCTTTCCGCTGCCACCGTCGAGCCTGAGCCTTGGTTACTGGATGCTGGGAGCCTACCTGATGGGGGTCAAACGGTATGCCGAGCTGCGTTCCATGGGACCGGAGACGGCCGCTCTGTACCGGCGTTCGTTCCAGACGTACACGGAGGAGAAGCTACTCATCTCCATTCAGTTCTACGCCAGCTCCGCGTCCTTCTTTCTTGGCGTGTTCTTGATCAAGCACCGCATCGAGTTGCTGGTCACACTGCCGTTCATCGCAGCGGCGTTCGCCTGGTACTTGCATATTGGCATGAAGCAAGAATCAGCTGCGTCGACTCCGGAGCGCCTATATCGCGAGACGGGTTTCATCTCTTACCTCGTGCTCGTGGTTCTGTTGACCGGCATGGTGTTCGTCGTGGATCTACCGTGGCTCGATTGGTTCCTGAACAACGCTTTCAGCAGCAGGTGAACTAGCGCCAACTCGAAAACCAGATGCGTGACTCGAACGCCTCCGGGCTAATGGGAACCGCAGCGTGGATCGGGTAGAAAAAGACGAAGTAGGCGACGAGAGCCGTCAGGTACGTCAGGACTAGCCAACGCCAAACGCCGCCCCGACGGTAGAGTGCGACCGCGGCGGCCGACACCGCGATTGCTCCAAACGGCACCGCGGGAAGGAAGTAGTAAATGAACGCGTTGCGTGGAGAAAGCGCCCAGGGCAACCATTGTCCAAAGAATCCGATGAGCAGGACCGGCAGCGCGGGGCTCGACGTGCGCCACAGACGTACGCAGAGCGCGATCACCGCAGGCAGAAAACCCCAATAGAGGAGCGCGTTCCCGTTGGCGTAGACGTGCGCGACCGTGTCGCCCACGTAGGATACGGAGTACCAAATCGGCCGCAGAGCCAAAGGCCATTGCCACCAGTCCGACTGGTAGGTGTGAAGCTCCTTGAGTTGTGTGTGGTAGTGGAAGGCCTGCCGGTGCAGCTCTAAGAGATCCTCCCAGCTGTGGCCCGTCGCAAAGAAGGGAATGTAGGCTGCCAGGTAGACCAGGACGGGAACGAGGCCGAGGGAGACTGGAACCCAGATCAGGTGGGACCGCGAAACCGACCGCGTCCCCGGGCCAGCAGTCTGCGCAGCTTGGCGCACATTCACCCCGGAACGGTGGAGAACGACGATACCGGTAAAGACAGCCAGGAAGGCAGCGTTCCATTTGGTGGCGAGGGCGAGCCCGAGGAACAACCCGGTGCGTAGCAGTGCCGGGGCCACGCGATCGGGCTTGCTCGTGAGGAAGCCATAGAGGGACAGCAGCGTCGCGAGCGAAAACACCGCGCCGAATATGTCCAGCATCCCGATGCGCGACTGGACGAACCAGAGCGAGTCGACCAACACGAGGCTCGCGGCGAGCACTGCCATCGCCCGGTCCCGCAGCATTGCGATTGCGATGAGATAGACCAGCAAGATGCCCACCGCACCGAAGAGCGCGCTCGAGAAACGCCACCCGAACGGCCCATCGCCCCACAGCAAAATGCCGCCCGTGATCATCAGCACGCCGATCGGCGGATGGTTCCACGTGTAAGCTGCGCCGCCCGTCGGCGCTGTGGTGTCCCACACGTACGCGTCTGCGTTACCAGCTGCGTACTGCCCGGCGGTGTACGCATGGTAGACCTCGTCGAACATATACCTCGGGGGGACGTCGAGACGGGAGGCGAACAACAGCATCGCCACGAGGACGAGGAGGCCCGGCGCGAGGTTGTTTCTCAACGCATCCAGCGGGCCGTGCCCCATGGGCGCGGACGAAGTTGAATCGCGGTTCATCTGATCAACCACCGCAATCCGCGGGATCCCTTCCGTGGCGAGCTCGGATTTGTGAGGTAGCCAAC
>JAFDFW010000076.1 GCA_019309605.1 Deltaproteobacteria bacterium
AAGCTCGGCATCTCGGGCATACCGGCACTCGACATCCGGCAACAGTGCGCGGCCATCCCGTATGCATTCCAGCTCGCCAACGGGCTCGTTCAGTCCGGCGCCGCGGAAACGATTCTGCTCGTGGGCGCGGAGGTTCACTCCGGCTTCATGCCCTGGACCGATTGGGACGTGGTCCGCTCCGAGGCCGACCACGAGGTCACGGCCAAGGCGTACGAGCGCGCGAACAGGCACAGAGGTTTAGCGATCATTTTCGGCGACGGCGCAGGGGCGATGGTACTCCGAAAGAGCCAGTCGCCCGACGGCGGCTTCATCGGCGCCGAGCTGCATAGCGACGGCGACTCCTTCGATCACCTCTACGTTCCGGGCTGCGGTTTTCGGAACATTCCCTACGTGACTCACGAGGCGATTGAAGCCGAGCTGCACATCCCGGAAATGCGGGGGCCCTCGCTGCTCAAGAAGGCGGTCAAGACGCTTTCGCAAACCGTGAAATCCCTGTGCGAGACGCACGGCGTCTCCCAAGACGACATCGACTGCTTCATTGCCCACCAAGCCAACGACCGAATCAATCAGGCCGTGCGTCAGGCGCTCCGAATTCCGCCCGAGAAGATGCCCTCGAACATCGCTCGTTTCGGCAACACTTCCGGGGCCACCATCGGCATCCTGACCGACGAGCTCCGCCGCGACGGGACCATCAAAGAAGGCGATCTGCTGTGCTTTCTCGCGCTCGGCGCAGGCTTGAACTGGGGCGCCGCCCTGATGCGACTGTAGTCCGCTAGCCTCTTCCCATGGAGCCGGGCTACCGCGAACCGAAGGGTTCGCCTTGCAGCACGTCGGGGCGCTCGCCGATCTTCGGCCGGACGACGCCGCGCTCCGTGTAGATCGCGTCGACCAGACGTGCCGGGGTGATGTCGAACGCCGGATGCCGGCAAGGAATGCCGTCGGCGACCACGGTGGTGCCCCCGATCCTGGCGACCTCGTCTCGCGAGCGCTCTTCAATCGGGATGTCTGCGCCCGAGCGTGTCCGAAGGTCTACCGAGCTCCAGGGAGCCGCCACCGTGAATGGCACCTCGTGCTGATTGGCGAGCACCGCCAACGAGTACGTTCCGATCTTGTTCGCAACATCGGAGTTGGCGGCGATGCGGTCGCTGCCGACCACCACGAACCCGATCTCCCCGGTCTGAAAGAAGTGTCCCGCCATGCTGTCGGTGATCACTTCGACCGGGATGCCATCCTGATGAAGCTCCCACGCCGTGAGCCGCGCACCCTGCAGGTAGGGCCGCGTCTCGTCCGCAAGCACGCGCACGTTCTTCCCCTGTGCATGCGCGGAGCGAATGACCCCTAGCGCAGTGCCGTAGCCGCCTGTCGCCAGGGCGCCGGCATTGCAGTGCGTGAGGATCACGGCACCGTCCGGAACGTCTGCGGCGCCGATCTCACCCATGCGGCGGCAGGACGCCACATCCTCTCGGTGGATCGCTTCGGCCTCTTCGAGCATGCCCTGGTACCGCAGCTCGGGCGCGAGCTCGTAGACCTTCCCCGCCCTTCGAGACATCCGCGCAATCGCCCAGCCGAGATTGACGGCGGTAGGCCGCGTTGCGTTGAGAATCCGTCCAGCCGTCCCGTTGGCGACGAGAAACATCTGCCCGTCGCCCGTTTCATCCCGCGCAACCATCGCCAGCGCATATGCGGCCGCAATCCCAATCGCAGGCGCCCCACGGACCACCATGTCACGGATCGCATCGACCACCTCGTCCGGCTTGCGGTAGCGGTGATACCGCACCTCGGCCGGCAGGCGCCGCTGATCGAGCATCACCACCTCTCGAGTGGCTGGATCGAACTCGACTGCAAACCAGTCGGCGCCACTCAACGGTGCGCGCGACAGGTCTGTGCTCATTGCTCGTCCAAAAGCCGCCGGAGGATCTCGTTGACGGCCTTCGGATTCGCGGCGCCCTTGGTGGCCTTCATCACCTGCCCGACGAAGTAGCCGATGACGTTGGTCTTGCCTTCTTTGTACTGCGCGACCTGCGAGGGGCTGGCTTCGAGGATGCGGCGAACCTCTTCCTCGATAGCACCGGTGTCGGTCACCTGCGCCAGCCCCTGAGCGTCGATGATCGCCTTCGGGGTCGTTCCGGTCTCGACCATGGAGGCGAACACCTTCTTGGCGATCTTTCCGTTGATCGTTCCGTCCTCCACGCAAGCGAGAAGCTCCGCGATCGCGCTAGGGGCCACGGGGAACAACGCCTCGAGCCCGTTGGTCGTGACGTGTCGCAACACCTCGGCCTGCACGAAGTTGCCGACCTTCTTGCCTGCGTCCTGGCCCTTCTTGCCTGACTGCTCGACGAACAATCGCGTGGCTTCCTCGAAGTACTTGGCGACCTCAGGATGGCCCGAGAGCACGCCCGCGTCGTATTCCGTGAGCCCGAGGTCCTTTTGCCAACGCAACCGCTTCGCCGCAGGAAGCTCCGGGAGCGACGCGCGCAGCTCTTCGATGCGCTCCTCGGTCACCGCGACGGGCGGCAGGTCCGGGTCCGGGAAGTAGCGATAGTCGTGCGCCTCTTCCTTGCTGCGCATCGAAATGGTCTTCCCCTGCCCCTCGCTCCATGTGCGGGTTTCCTGAACGACCGTCCCACCGTTCTGCAGGACGCCTTCCTGGCGCGCGATCTCATGCTCGATCGCCTTCTTCACGAAGCGAAACGAGTTGATGTTCTTGAGCTCGGCGCGTGTCCCGAACTCCTCTTGGCCGACCGGGCGAATCGACACGTTCGCATCGCAGCGAAACGAGCCTTCCTCGAGGTTCCCGTCGTTGACGCCGATGAACATCAACAGGTCGCGCAGTTTTCTGAGATACGCCTCGGCTTCCTCCGCGCTCCGCAGGTCGGGGTCACTCACGATTTCGACCAACGGCGTACCGCCACGATTGAAGTCGACGACTGTCACCGCGCTCGAACCCGCGCCGTGGATGTTCTTCGCAGCATCCTCCTCGACGTGGATGCGGGTGATCCCAATACGCTTCGTCTCGCCGTCGACTTCGATGTCGAGGTGCCCCTTCCCGTTGAGCGGCAACTCGAACTGGGAAATCTGATAGCCCTTGGGCAGGTCCGGGTAGAAGTAATTCTTCCGCGCGAACACGCTATGTGAGGCAACGTCACATTCGAGCGCTAAGCCGGCCTGCACTGCAAGCTCGATCGCCTTTGCGTTTGGCACCGGCAGCGCGCCCGGGAGCGCCAAACACACTGGACAGGTGTGCTCATTGGGGGGCGCCCCGTAGTCGGTCGGGCATCCACAAAATAGCTTCGTTCGTGAACGCATCTGCGCGTGCACTTCGAGGCCGATCACCGGCTCATAGGCGGTCATGACGGCGGGTTATAGCGCACAGCGGACGGAAGGCCACGACGTGTAACCCACAGATACATTGGCATTTCCTCATGGATTTACCCATCATGAAGCAGGGTAACAATGCCTTCGGAGTCTAGGCAGGGGGGAAATACACCCGGGACCTTTCGGGTCTTGGTGGTGGACGACAGTCCGTCGATTCGGCGGCATGTCGTGCAGAAGCTCGAACCGATGAGCTTCCACGTCACAGAAGCGAGCTCCGGCGAAGAAGCGCTAGCGCTCACCCTCGAGCAGACCTTCGACCTCGTCGTGAGCGACATCGAGATGGAGGCGATTACCGGCGTGCAGCTCTGCCGCGTCTTCCGCGGCGACCCTGGCATGAAAGACATCGCTTTCGTTCTACTGACCGCCGCGAAGGAGGCCAAGACCCGCTTCTGGGGTCGCAACGCGGGCGCCGATTGTTACCTCGCAAAAGAAGACATGGACGAGAAGCTGCTGCCGGCGGTCGAAGAGTTGATGAGAGGCCGGACCCCGCGAGACAGCGTCCGCCCCGAGCTCACCGGAACGCCGCTCGAGCGAGTCAGCGCCGTACTCGACCACCATCTGTTCGATGTGGTCGTCCAATCCGAGGTCAGACGGTTGATGGACCATGTGCACGATCGAATCGAGTTCGGCGACAAGGTGCTGGAACTCGCCGCCGAAGTCATCGGCTGCCCCTATCTGGTTCTTCATCTTCTTGGGCCGGGCGGGCCAACCTATTCGATTCGCGCCCGCGGACCCTGGCCCGAGGGTAACGCAACTGCTGGCATGGCAGCCCTCGCGATCCCGGAGAAGAGCGTCGACGCGACCCACACGACCGTCGAGGCCGACCCGAAGTACGGTACGGGCCAAAACGTCGTCGGCGGGCGCTCCTTCACTTGCGAGATTCGGGTCAGAGACGAACCGCTCGGCGCACTGCAAGTCTTCGGCGGCCCCAACGTATGCGCCGAGACCGATATCCGAAGCGTGAATCTCATCGCCGATGCGTTGGGCGTGGTCGTGAAGTCCCTTTTCCTCATGGAGGAAACGCAACTCCTTGCACTGACCGACGGCCTCACTGGGCTCTACAATCGCCGCCACGCCAGTAAGCGCCTCGAAGAAGAGATCGCGCGCGCGCGCCGCAACAGCACGGGGCTGTGCGTAGCGATGTGCGACGTCGACCACTTCAAAGCGATCAACGACGAATTCGGGCATAGCGCCGGCGACCACGTCCTCCAAGGCATCGCCAACTCGCTGACAGAATACGTTCGCCGAAACGACATCGTCTCGCGCTGGGGTGGCGAGGAGTTCCTCGTGATTTTCTCCGAAATCAAGCTCACCGCCGCGCGCATCGTCGCGGAGCGGCTCAGGGGCCGGCTTGCGAGCACCCCGCAGGTCGAAGGCGGCCCTGAAAAGATCAGCGTTAGCATTGGGCTGGCGATGCTCCGCCAGGGCGTCACCGCTGACGCACTCATCGAGCAAGCCGACCAAGCGCTCTACCGCGCCAAAGCTCGCGGGCGAAACCGCGTCGAGGTCGCTGGCGAAGAGCGGCGCAGCAAGCCTTCGACGGTCGTGCAGAAGCAGGACGGTGGAAAACAGAAGCCCGCCGACGCAAAGCAGGCCGACACGAAGTAAGCGCTCAGTCGATCGCGGAGGGCCGCGATTCGAGCAGCCCACACCCGTCTTCGATCACCTGGCCCGCGCTGCACAGCACCTCTTCCTCGAAGGGAGGCGCTACCAGCTGGATCCCGATGGGAAGCCCTGCGGCGGAAAGGCCGCACGGGGTGCTGATTGCCGCCAAGCCCGCCAGGCTCGGCGGCAGGGTGAAGATGTCGGCGAGGTACATTTCGAGCGGGTTGCTCGTCTTTTCGCCAAGAGCGAACGCCGGCGTCGGAGTGGTCGGCGTGCACACCAGATCACAGCTCTCGAACGCGGTGTCGTAGTCGCGCCGGATCAAGGTCCGGACCCTCTGCGCCTTGAGATAGAAGGCGTCGTAATAGCCTGCCGAAAGCGCGTAGGTCCCGAGCATGATTCGCCTGCGAACCTCGGGGCCAAAGCCCTGCGCTCGCGTCTTCGTGTACGTCTCGGCGAGGTCTTCGCCCGGAACACGAAGGCCATAGCGCATGCCGTCGAACCGGGCGAGATTGCTCGACGCCTCTGCGGTCGCGATCAAGTAGTAGACCGACACCGCATGCTTGGCGTGCGGCAGCGACACATCGACCAGGGTTGCTCCCTGCTTTTCGAGCGCGCTCAATGCGGCCTCAGCCCCGGCGCGAACGTCGGCATCCTGAAGGCCGTCGAGCAAATCGCGAACCACGCCGACTCGCAGCCCCTGGACGCCGCGGTCACATGCGCCAACGTAGTCACCTGTCTTGCGATCGGCCGATGTCGCGTCGCGGCGATCATGGCCGGCAACCACCTGAAGCAACTGCGACGCTTCACGCACCGAGCGCGCCATGGGCCCGATCTGATCGAGCGACGACGCGAACGCGACGAGCCCGTACCGCGACACCCGTCCATAAGTAGGCTTGATGGCGGTGATGCCGCAAAACGCGGCGGGTTGCCGCACTGAGCCGCCCGTGTCGCTTCCAAGCGCCAACGGGGCCAGGCCTGCGGCGGCGGCGCACGCGGAGCCGCCCGAAGAACCACCCGGCGCGCGGTCCAAGGCCCAAGGGTTGTGCACATTCGCAAACGACGAATTCTCGTTGGACGACCCCATCGCGAACTCGTCGAGATTCGTCTTGCCGAGGATCACTGCGCCGGCGGCGCGCAACGCTTCCACGACATGCGCGTCGTAGGGCGGGATGTAGTCGCCGAGAATCTGCGACGCGCAGGTCGTGCGAACACCCCGCGTGCAGAGGTTGTCTTTGACGGCGATGGGCACACCCGCCAACGGACCGAGGTCTTCGCCCGCATCTCGTGCGCGGTCGACCTGCGCCGCGGCTGCGAGCGCTCCTTCGTAATCGATCGTGAGGAAGCACGAGAGCTTGGGGTTGAGCGCTTCGGCGCGCGCAAGGTACGCGCGGGTCACGTCGACCGCGCTCGCCGCGCCTCCAACGACCTGCTCACGAATCTCGAATGAACTCTGCCAGGGAAACTCGCTCATCACTCCACCTCGAGAACCAGCGGCACCGCAAACCCGCCGGCCTCGCTCTCGGGCGCCTGCTCGAGGATCTCGGAGCGGTCGCTGCAGCGCTCTGGCACATCCGGTCGCATGGGGGCATCCATCGGGATGGAGTGAAAAGTCGGAGGCACATCGGAGACGTCGAGCTCGTCGAGCCCCTCCATGTATCCAAGAATCGCATCCAGCTGCTCCTGCATCTGGCGCGCCTCGTCATCGGACAGCGTCAGCCTGGCCAGCTTCGCGACGTGCAAAACCTGCTCGAGGGTGATTTTCGGGTCCGCCATGGGGCGCCGAAGGTAGCAGATCCCCCATTTGGGGCGAGGTGAATGGAACCGGCGGCACCGGAGGGCAGCCGGTGACGGGAAAGGGGTGCGAGTTCTACGAGCAGCTCGTCGAAGTGGGCCCGTGGTACGCCTTCCCGGAAGAGGGCGCAACATCGATGGGGCGCGCTCATCCGAAATCTACCCCATCTCGAATCGCTCGCGGCGTTTGCCCGAACCAGCGCTTGCAGGTCCGGCTGAAGTTCGAGGTGTCTCGGTAGCCGAGTCGATCGGCGATTGCTTCGACCGGCATTTCGGTTTGTAGGAGGTACCAGACGGCGAGCTCTTGGCGCACGTCGTCGAGGAGCATCTGATAGGAGGTGCCCTGGGCGTTGAGCTTTCGAATCAGGGTGCGGTTCGACATGTACAGGGTCTTCGCCATCTCATTCAGGCTCGGGTAGTCGCCTTGTTGGTCGAGCAGGCGATCGAGCACTTTCTGCGCCACTTCGCCATCGCTTTGGTGGCGCGCCTCGGCTCGTTCACAGAGGCGCACGGCCTCTCGGTACGCGTTTGCGTCCGCCGCGATGCACGCCGTCGATGCGAACGATTCCGGGATGTCGATCATGGTGGAGGGCGCTTCGAACTCGAGCTTGACGCCCCGAAGATGCCTCACGTACTCATCCGCCCACTCGGGCGGCGAGTAGGAGAACGCGATGCGTGTGTCGGGCAGCGGCATTCCACTCACGGTCTCGAACAGCAAGCAAACAGCGCCGACAATGTGCAAGGAAATATACTCGCCTACATCACCCCAACTGACGGTGTCCTCGATGCGGAGTTGCAGACGATCGCTGCCCCGCTCGACCGAGAACTGTGCCACCTGGAGTCGAAGCGACGAGTACCGTTCCGCCACCTCCAGCGCTTGGCCGACAGTCGCACTCGCTACCATCGCGTAGCCGAGCGGGCCGTGCGATGAAGCCTGCGTCGAGCGCCCGACATCGAGGCCGAGCCAACCCTCGCCGGTCAGCTCCATGCCGCGCAGTGCTAGTCGGCGAAACTGCTCGAGGCTGAGGAAGCGGTCTTCTTCGCGCAGTTGCGCAGAGGCTACTCGCGTACCTTCGACGATCTCCGCGTCGGCAAACCCGCGGCGCTTCAACTCGGCAGCGAGCAGTCTCCCGTAGGTAGGGTGGATGCTCGGTCGAAGCTGCGCCGCATCGAGTGCGTTGTCGCCGTTCCCACTACGCCCTCGTTGGTGTCGA
>JAFDFW010000561.1 GCA_019309605.1 Deltaproteobacteria bacterium
GCGGGCCCCAGCCCGGTGAAAACAGCCCGCGCCATCAGGGCGTGCCCAATCGAGACCTCGTCGATGTGCGGCAAGGTCAGGAAGGTCGGCAGGTTTGCGAGGTCGAGGTCATGCCCCGCATTCACGCCGAGCCCATTGCCGGCAGCACGTTCGGCCGCATCGCGATAGCGCTGGAGGCTGCTACTTAGAGCCTCGCCGCCGTGTTCGAAGGCGCGTGCATACGGCTCCGTATAGAGCTCGATACGATCCGCACCGAGCTCGGCGGCCCAGTCGATCGGCGCCGGCTCGGGGTCGACGAACACGCTCACCCGCACGCCTTGGTCGTGAAAACGCTCAATGATCTCGGCGAGCTCGGCTTTGGGTGTGGCCGCAGGCCAACCGGCCTCACTCGTCAGCTCGCCGGGCCGTACCGGCACGAGCGTGCACTGATCAGGGCGCACCTTCTCGACCATCTCGATCAAGTCCGGGCGCGGATCGCCCTCGATGTTGTATTCGACCCGGTCCCGCACTGGCTCGAGGGCCTCAGCGACATCGTGCACGTCGGCGCACCGAATGTGCCGCTCGTCCGCGCGAGGATGCACCGTGATCCCAGGAGCCCCCGCCTCGACGCAGACCCGCACGGCTTCGACCACGCTCGGCACCCCTCCGCCCCGGGAATTCCGGAGCGTGGCGACTTTGTTCACGTTGACGCTGAGCCGCACCATCGCGGGGAGTCTTAGCTGCCAAGGCGCCTGCTGTCAGCATCGGCTGGTCCGAATCCAAATCGCGGGCTAGACAGGAAGTGAAACATGTTCTATTACG
Source organism: Deltaproteobacteria bacterium (assembly GCA_019309605.1). Classification (GTDB taxonomy): domain Bacteria; phylum Myxococcota_A; class Polyangia; order Polyangiales; family Houyiibacteriaceae; genus SG8-38. Next base: position 802 of record JAFDFW010000561.1, read on the forward strand.
GCCAGCAGAAAAGGTCCTAGTTTTTCGTAATTACATCCATGAATGTGAGTGCCAAAGCTGTCGTGCTGGAGGTTCTGTCCGCCGGCGAATCCATTTACAAAGGCGTGCTGCCTGTGAGGTCACTCGTACAGGCGGCGTCGGTCTTCGATATCGCCGAGAACAGCGTGCGCGTTGCCATCGTGCGCCTGCGCGCCGAGGGGCTGCTCGAGTCGCCGGGACGCGGTGAGTATCGCCTCGGCCCGAGCGCCCAGGTGGTCAACGACAAGATCCACGGGTGGCGGAGCGTCTCCTCCCGGGTCGGCGGTTGGGATGGCTCTTGGGCGGCGGTGTTCACAGCCGATCTGTCGCGCACGGATCGCCCTGCGCTGCGCCGACGGTTGCGCGCGCTCCGCTTCCTCGGCTTCGAGGAGCTGAAGCCCGGCCTCTTCCTGAGGCCGAACAATCTGACGCCCGGCATCGACGGCATTCGCGACGAGCTTGTTGCGCTCGGCCTCGATACAGACGCGCCGGTATTTCGGATGGAAGAGCTGAACCCCGAACAGGAACGCGGCGCACGCGCGCTGTGGGACAGCCCGAGCTTGGAAGAAACCTATTGCAAGCTCCACGGAGAGCTAGCGGTCAGCATGGAGCGTCTGGAAGAGCTCCCTCTCAACGACTCGGTGCGCGAAGTGTTCCTGCTCGGCCGAGAAGGCATTCGTCACGTAGTCCTGGATCCCCTGCTGCCCGAACCACTAGTCGACGAAGACAAGCGCTCCTCCTACTGCGACAAAGGCCTAAACCTCTGGGCCCGCTTCCTCGAGGTCGACTAAAAGGGAACCGTATGAAGTCGGTGGATTTTGCATTTCAAACGGTCGACGGAGCGAACCTTCATGTGAGCGGCTGGGCGGTGGAGGAGCCCAAGGCGATCGTTCAGGTGATTCATGGGATGGCGGAGTATGGAGCCCGGTATGCGCGTCTTGCGCAGCGGCTCACCGCCGCGGGCTACACCGTGTACGCGCACGACCATCGCGGGCACGGCAAGAGCATTCCCGAGGGGAGCCCCCCCGGCCACATGGCCGACGACGATAGTTGGAATCGCATCGTCGAAGATTCGCACGGGGTCAATCGCGAGATCGCCAAGCGACACCCCGGCGTTCCAGTCATCGTGCTGGGGCACTCGATGGGTTCGTTCGTCCTTCAGCAACTGCTCTTCGAGCACCCGGACGACATGGTCGCCGCGGCGCTTTCGGCTTCGAGCGGAAAGCCCCCTGCCATCGCGGCGGTGGGCAAGCTGGTCGCGCGACTCGAGCGCGCACGCGTTGGAAAGCGCAATCCGAGCCCCGTCCTGCAACGTCTCACGTTTGGCGAATACAACAAGGCGTTTGCACCGACGCGCACCGAGTTCGATTGGCTTTCGCGTGACCCGGAAGAAGTCGACAAGTACGTCGCGGACCCCCTTCTCGGTTTCGCGGTATCGACCCAAGTCTGGCTCGACATGTTGAATGCTCTCAATCGCATCGCGAACCCGAGCAACATCGCCAAGGTCCCCAAGGGCATGCCGCTATACCTCTTTGCGGGCGACCAAGATCAGGTGGGCAACAGCGGCAAGGGCATGAAGAGTCTCCACGAAGCGTACAAGCGCGCCGCGGTTTTCGACGTTCGGCTCAAGCTGTACCCGAATGGGCGGCACGAAATGTTCAACGAGACCAATCGCCAAGAAGTGACTGACGACTTCATCGCATGGTGCGACGAAATCGTCGCGGCCCAAGCCTAGGTGTTCGGCGGGCGGCTCGTGTAGAGCGGACCTTCGACCTCGCCGCGGACCAGCGGCTTCGTCTCGGGTGTGACCCGGCATCGCCATAGCGCGCTGCGCGAGCCGATCGCTTCAGCACCCTGGTAGTGATTGAAATCTTCGAAGACCGCCTCGACCAGGAAACCCGCCTCGCCGAGAACGCGCTGCTTCTGCAGTCCTCGCTCGCTCGCCCGGCGGCTTTGGCCGAAGCAGATGTAGAGCCTGCCATCAGGCTTGAGCATCTCAGCGGCCCGGCTAACGAAAAGCCGAAAGCCCTCGATCGCGTACGGAGGGTCGGTAAACACTGCGCCATAACGGCCAAGCATGGATTTGGGCGTGGGTTGCCGCAGGTCGTGGTGCACCGTGTCCTGCTCCCAACCGTGCTCCTCGGCATGACGGGACAAGATGCGCAGCATCTCTTCATCGGTATCAACCGCAGTCACTTTGCGTCCCGCGCCCGCGAGTTGCACCGCAGCGCTAGTCAAATCGTCATCACCCAAGAACACGAGCCCGCGCTGGTGCTCGCCCGCCTCGAGCAAGAGCTCCGCGCGGCGCACAGCCGTGTCGGTCGTCACGTAAACCTGGTCGAGTGCGCGCTTGGGTGTCGGGCGCTCCGCGGCCATTGCTTCGTAGGCCGCGCGCCAAGACTCGGCGCCGGCATCGCCCGCACTTCGAGCCACCAGCTCGCGCGCTAGCGCCGCCAGCCCCCGCTCCGAGCAACGGAAGCGGCGTTCATCGTCTTCGAACCATTTGGGGTAGCGTTCGATCACCTCGCGAACGACCGAAGATGCTTCGCCCGCCGCATGAACGATCTCATCCTGGGCGAGCGACCGACCATCGCCGAGTGCTCTGAGGATGCGGAACGCTCCTTCGTACACGGGGAGCTACTTGTCGCGAAACACGATCATGCCGTGCGTGAGGTCGTACGGAGACAAGGCCACCGTCACACGGTCGCCGAGGATCACGCGGATCCTGAACTTGCGCATCCGGCCGCACAACTGTGCGCGCACGGCAGCGCCGGAGTCGGTCGTCACCTCGAACTGGCCGCCAGCGTAGACCTGACTCACCACGCCGCTAAGCTTGATGTGGTCGTCGCGCTTGTCGTCCTGCTCGAAATTGCGCTCGAACTTCCTTTTCCTGCCTCTTGGGCTGCGTCTCGCCACTCAGTCTCCTTTTGCCCTTCGGCGCAACGTAGGTCGTCTTGGACCGCCTCGCCAGTTTGGGAGGAATCTTTCTTGATACCCGTTGCGCTTTGCTTTTTGTAGCACTCCCCATGGAAAAGTCAGCCGGAACACATCATGTTGCCCAGTCCGGTGCTTCAGCGACACCCCGACGATGCCTGGACGCTCGCCGTGCCTATGAAGGTAGGCGCCCGGACGCGTCGGGTCCTGCTCCGGCTCGCCGACGCCATCCTCCCGCCCAGCCCTCGCACCGAAACGACTCTCGAGGACGTGACCGAGCAGGCCCTCATCTGTCTTCAGTACATGCCCTGGTCGACCCGCGCGCTTTTCGTCGCGGGGATGCGCCTACTCAACTGGTCTCCTCTGTGGCGACTACGGGGGTTCCGCCCGCTGACCGCGCTTCCCACGGTCGCGCCGCTGGTTACCGGTGCGGTTGCTAATGCTGGGGCCGCTTGGGCTCTTCATGTCGTCGTACTTCGATCAAGACTACGTCCATCGCGAGCTCGACTATGCCCCTACCCCATTCGTCGCCGAACGGATCGAGCTGCGAGGCAAGTGGGTCGAAGGCCAGGAGCCGGGCGCCGACGACGAGATCCATCACCTCCCGGTGCGCGCGCCATGACGATCCTCGCGCACCGGGACTATCGAAACGGAGCGCAGTACGACGCCGAGGTCGTCGTCATCGGCACCGGTGCGGGCGGTGCAGTCGTCGGAGCCGAGCTTGCAGAGGCTGGGCGTGACGTCCTCTTCCTCGAAGAAGGCGGATACCATCCGACCTCGAGCTTCAACCCGTATCTCACCGAGTCACTCCCGCGGCTCTATCGAGATGCGGGCGGCACGATCATCGTGGGCAGGCCCCCGATCCCGTACGCCGAAGGCCGGTGCGTCGGCGGCGGCACGGTGGTCAACGGCGGAATGACGTGGCGAGCGCCCGAAGGGGTGCTCACGGAGTGGGAGAGCATCACCGGGCAACCCGACCTCGGTGCGAAAGCGATGGAGCCTCTCTTCGACCGGGTGGAGGAGCGCATCCACGCCAAGCCGCAACATCCCTCCTCGGTCGGTGAAGACAGCCGCCTGCTCGAAGAAGGCGC
>JAFDFW010000562.1 GCA_019309605.1 Deltaproteobacteria bacterium
AACCCGACGGGTCCTGGGTTGGCGATTGTCGGCTTGGACAAGGTCGCTGGCCGCTCAAGGACATGGCGACCTGTTCGAGTCACAAGTCCAAGGACACGCCCTGGGACCAGGCGCTCAAACGAAAACCGGCAGCCGGAACGCCACGGAGTCATCGGGACGAGCCGGCTCCGACGCCGCGACCCACCATTCCCTCGGAGATTGGAATCGACATGGATCAAGAAACCTTCCGACAAGTCCTGCGCGAGGTGCTTCTCGATGAGCTCGGTGTGCGCGACGTCGAGCTCGGAGATCGCTGGAACGACGGCGAGCTCGTCCTCGTCCCCGGCAAAGAGGGAACGCAGGAGAAGCGCATCCCGATGGACGTGTTTTTCAAGAAGATCGTGATGGTCCGCGACAAGCTCCGCGTGCTCGAGCAAAAGGTCAACGGTAACAAGAACCTAAGCGACGAAGAGAAGGTGCAGCTCCAGCAGTACATCACCGGCTGCTACGGTTCCCTCACGAGCTTCAACGTGCTCTTCAAGCGCAAAGAAGACCAGTTCTCGGGGCAGAAGACGTAGTCGCCAAGGCTCCCCATCGCCCCCCACTGTCTCTGCTACAGCATCCCGAGCTCTAGCTTCGCCGCGTCCGTCATTCGGTCCGGCGTCCACGGCGGGTCCCAGACTAGCTCGACGTGGGAAGTGGAGACGCCTTGTACGCGGCCAGTCTTTTCGGCGACCTCTTCAACGATGGCGCCAGCAACCGGACAGGCGGGCGCGGTGAGGGTCATGCGGACCTCGGCTCGGCCGTCTTCAGCGACCTCGACGCCGTAGATCAGGCCGAGCTCGTAGATGTTTACGGGGATCTCTGGATCGTAGATCGTTTGGAGCGCTTCGATGACTGCGGTCTCCACCGCTTTCGGATCGATCACCGCATCTGACTTCTCGCCAGTACCTCCGTAGGCCTCACTGATGGGCTCGGCCGGCGGCGCATGGCCGTTGGCCTGCGGCAGGAACACGTGGTCGGATGTGGACCGCGGCGCGATCTTGTGAATCTTCAATCGTTCGATATCGTCGCCCACCGCTCTACTCCGTCCTCGCTTCGTCGCCCTCGTCTCCGAGTGCCTGTTTGAGGGTGTGCCAGCCGAGCGTGGCGCATTTGACGCGCATCGGGAACTCGCGAACGCCAGCGAACACCGCGAGCTTGCCGAGGGCGTCGAGGTCGGCGGACCCCTCGTCACTCGTCACCATGCTGTGGAACTTCGAGAACAGCGCGTCGACCTCGGGGAGCGTCTTTCCTTTGATCGCCTCGGTCATGGTGGAGCAGGACGCTTGCGAGATCGCACATCCTTGGCCGACGAAGCCGATGTCGGTGATCTTGTCGCCATCCAACTGCAGGCGAAGCGTGATCTTATCGCCGCACAAGGGGTTGTAGCCACGCCCTTCCCGGTTGTGCGGTTCAGGGAACCTGTGATTCCGGGGGTGCTTGCCGTGATCGAGGATCACTTCCTGGTAAAGCTCGCGAAGGTCCATTAGCCGAACAGTTCCTGCACTTTTCGAAGCGCGCCAACCAACGCATCAACATCGTCGGTCGTGTTGTACATGCCTAGTGACGCGCGTGCGGTCGCGGCGATTCCGAAGTGCTCCATCACCGGCTGTGCGCAGTGGTGGCCGGTACGGATCGCGACGCCCTCTGAATCGACGATCGTACCGATGTCGTGCGGATGCGCGACATCCATCAAGAAGGAAAGTGCTGCGACCTTGCCTGGCGCGGTTCCGATCAGACGCACGCCGGGCACCGATTCGAGTGCGTCGGTGGCGTAGCGAAGCACTGCGTTTTCGTGGGCATGCACCGCCTGCCCGTCGAAGGACGTGAAGTAGTCAATCGCGGCGCCGAGGCCAATCGCGCCAGCGATATTGGGGGTCCCGGCTTCGAACTTGTAAGGAAGATCGTTGTAGATCGTCTCTTCGAAAGTCACCGAGCGGATCATGTCGCCGCCGCCGTGGTAAGGCGGCATGCCTTCGAGCAGCCGCTCCTTGCCGTAGAGCGCGCCGATCCCGCTCGGACCGTAGAGCTTGTGGCCACTGAACGCATAGAAATCACAGTCGAGCGCCTGCACGTCGACGTCGGCGTGCGACACCGCCTGCGCCCCGTCGAGCAAGACGACCGCGCCTCGATCGTGGGCGAGCGAAATCAGCTCGCCGACTGGCAACACCGTACCTAGCGCGTTCGAGACGTGCGCCATGGCGACCAAGCGCGTGCGCTCGGTGAGCTGCTCCTCGAAAGCATCGCGCAGCACCTCGCCCCGGTCGGTCATCGGCACGACGACCAGCTTCGCCCCCGTCTGTTGACAGAGCATCTGCCAGGGCACGATGTTCGAGTGGTGCTCGAGTTCAGTCACCAGGACCTCGTCGCCTTCGCAGAGATAGGCGCGCCCCCAACTCTGCGCGACGAGATTGATCGCTTCGGTCGTTCCGCGCGTAAACACCACCTCGGTCTTCTTGGCCGCGTTGAGGAAGCCGCGGACCTTTTCGCGCGCCTCCTCGAAACGCACGGTCGCGCGCTGCGAGAGGAGATGGACCGCTCGGTGGATGTTGGCGCAGTCCCGCGCGTAGACGCAGAGCTAGGGGCCACAATGGGAGAGGCCTCGGTCATGCGACCCCCTCGATGTCATCACCGTGTGGAAGCCGCGTCAGCAGCGCCTCGCGCATGCGAGCCCGGGTCGGTTCATGGCTCACGCGGTCGACGATCGTCTTCAAGAATGCGTAGGTCAGCATCGAATGGGCGAGATCCTCGGGGATTCCCCGGGCACGCAAATAGAAGAGCTGCTCTTGGTCGAGGGAGCCCACGGTCACCCCGTGACTGCAGACCACGTCGTCCGCATCGATCTCGAGGTGCGGCTTCGTGTGGACCGTGGCCGTGTCGGAAAGGAGCAGGTTCCGGTTCTCCTGATGCGCCTCGGTCTTCTGGGCGTCGCGGTGAACGACGACGATACCGTCGAATACCGCGGTGCCCTTCCCCGAGGCGATACCCCGATATGTCTGCGCACTTCGGCAGTGCGAGGCCTGGTGCTCGACCAATGTGTGATGATCGACATGGTCTTCGCCGTCGATCAAATACGCACCGTCAAGCTGACACTCGGCGCCCTTGCCCTGCAGCAAGCAACGAACGTCGAAACGCAGGAGCGCGCCACCCAACGTGACGACCGTCGAGCGATAGCTGCTGTCGGCTCCCTGGCGAACGTCGACGCGCCCCACCTGCAAGCCCGCGTTCTCATGAACCCGCACGTGGCTCATCTTGGCGTTGCGGCCAAGGTCGACCTCGACCACCGAATTAGTGAGCTGCTCTGCTTCTCCGCCGGCGTAGGTTTCGATGAGGGTCAGCTCGGCATTGTCGCCCAAGGTGACGAGAACTCGTGGGTAGGCGACCCCCCGCTCAGATGACGTGGAAATTGCATGGGCGAGCTCGATCGGCGCCTCCCCCGCGGTGCCCGCTGGGACGTCGATCCAGAGTCCATCGCTGAACAGCGCGGTATTGAGCGCGGCGAAGTGCGTTGGCGCACCACCGAGGTCCAGTCGACCTGCGAGAAGCTCGGGCTCGGCCTGTAGGACCTGCCTCAGACTGCGGACGGCCACACCCTCGGGGACCGCCGAGACGAGCGACGGAGCACTCTCTTCTTCTCGTGAGAACTCTGCATCAACGACCGAGCGCACCGGCGTGAAACGCCATGCCTCGGTCCGCTTCGTCGGCAGACCCTGCTCCCGAAGCGCATCGGCAGCGCGGCCGCGAAGCGCACGCAACCACTCCGGCCCCGAGTCGAACGAGGCGGGAAGGCTCCCGAGGAGCGTCTGGCGACTCGGGTTGGTCACAGTTGCTGCGCCCCCTGGACATCGGCGTACCCCTCTCGTTCGAGCTGCTTGGCGAGGTCCTTGTCTCCGGTTCGAACGATTTGGCCGTCGATCAGTACGTGCACGGTGTCCGGCACGATGTAGTCGAGCAGTCGCTGATAGTGTGTGATGACCAACATCGCACGCTCTGGACCTCGCAATGAATTCACGCCCTCGGCGACAACCTTGAGCGCATCGATGTCGAGCCCGGAGTCGGTCTCGTCGAGCACCGCAAGCGACGGCTCGAGCACCGCCATCTGAAAAATCTCATTGCGCTTCTTCTCGCCACCACTGAACCCGTCGTTCACGCAGCGTTTGGTGAGCTCGTCGGGCAACTGCACGAGCGCAGCTTTCTCTTTCGAGAGCTTCATGAAGTCGATCGCATCGAGCGGCTCTTCGCCACGGTGCTTTCGAACCGCATTGAGCGCTGCCTTGAGGAAATAGATATTGCTCACACCCGGAATGGCGACCGGATACTGAAAGCCGAGAAAAAGCCCCTCAGCAGCCCGCATCTCAGGCGCCATCTCGAGCAGATCTTGACCCTTGTAAAGCACCCGCCCCTTGGTGACGTCGTAGCCTTCGCGGCCGGCGAGCACGTACGCAAGCGTGCTCTTGCCCGAGCCGTTCGGCCCCATGATCGCGTGCACTTGCCCCGCCTCGATCTCGAGGTTGATCCCCTTGAGAATGGGCTTACCGTCTACCTCGACGTGCAGGTCCTCGATCTTCAACATCAGCCAACTGCTCCTTCCAAGCTAACGCCGAGGAGCTTCTGCGCCTCGACTGCAAATTCCATCGGCAGCTCTTTCAACACTTGCTTGGCAAAGCCGTTGACGATGAGGCTCACCGCATCCTCTTCAGAGAGGCCTCGCTGCCGGCAATAGAAAAGCTGGTCTTCCCCAATGCGCGAGGTCGTGGCCTCGTGCTCGAGCTTCGAAGAGCTGTTGCGCACGTCGACGTAGGGAATCGTGTGGGCGCCGCACTTGTCGCCGATTAACAGCGAATCGCACTGAGTGTAGTTGCGGGCGTTCGTTGCGCCTCGGGAGATTTTCACGCCGCCGCGGTAGGTCTGCTGCCCGTGCCCCGCACTGATCCCCTTCGAAATGATGGTGGATTTCGTGTTCTTGCCGAGATGGATCATCTTGGTCCCGGTGTCGGCCTGCTGACGGTGATTGCTGAGCGCGACCGAGTAGAACTCCCCGATCGAGTCGTCCCCCTTGAGGATG
>JAFDFW010000563.1 GCA_019309605.1 Deltaproteobacteria bacterium
ACCTCGGCGACCGGCTGCGCACTTGCAACATGGCGCGCATCGTCGATCCCGACGCCATGCCCTTGATCGCGATTCGGACGCAGATCCTCACGCGTAAGAGTCTAGGCGGCATCCAGGTGGACCTCGAGGCAAAGGTCCTCGACACGCAAGGCAATCCCATCCCCAACCTCTTCGCGGTCGGCGAGGCCTGTGGCTTCGGAGGGGGCGGGATGCATGGAAAGCGCGCGCTCGAGGGAACATTCCTCGGGGGCTGTGTGTATTCAGGTCGCGTCGCAGCGCGTGCGATCAACAGCGGCCAAGGTGTGAGGTAACCCATGTTGCATCGTGAAATCCCAATCGCCTGTTTGGTCCTGGCGTGCGCCATACTCGGCGTCCCGCCTCGACTTCCCGTGGCGGCGGCTGAAGCGCCGGCAAAGCCCAGCGCACCGAAGAACATCGATGAAACACCCCCGCTGGTTCCGATACCGAACGCCCGGGTCACCAAGACGGGCCTGCTCATCGGCGGCCAGCCTTCAGCTGAGCAGCTGAAAGCGATCGGCGAGGCGGGCTATCGGACGGTCATCACGCTACGCACGCACAGCGAGCGTGGCGATGAGGGCGAGCAATCGGCCGTTGAACGCATGGGCATGAAGTTCGTGAGGATCCCCGTGGCAGGCGCCTCGGGACTCACCGAGGACAACGCGCGCACGCTGGGCAAGGCCCTCGGCCAGGAGGATGTGCTGCCGGCGGTCCTCCATTGCGCCACGGGGCAGCGTGTGGCCGCCTTGTTGGGGCTCAAGGCATTTGTCGTCGACCGAGCGAGCGCGACGGCAGCGATCGATCTTGCCAAGAGCCTCGGACTCAACAAGCTCGAAGCGGCGCTCCGTGAGCGAATCGCGGAGATCTGCAAATCCGACAAGTCCCGAAACTGCGGGGACGTGCGATGAGCGACAATCCGACCGCGTTGGTCCTTCTTGCCGAAGGCAGCGAAGAGATGGAAGCCGTCATCAGCATCGATGTCCTGCGTCGCGGCGGAATCGACGTGACGGTCGCAGGCGTCGACGGGCCCGCCCCAATTCGATGTAGCCGTGGGGTCGTCATCACGCCCGACGTGGCGCTCGACAGCGTCGACGAAAACTTCGACGTCGTCGTGCTCCCCGGCGGCGCGGAAGGCGCCCAACGATTGGCACGGTCTGCCAAGGTCGGAGAGATTCTTCGCAAGCAAGAGGAAAGCGGCCGCTGGGTTGGCGCGATTTGCGCAGCGCCCATTGCGCTCCAGGCACACAGGGTCTTCGAGAATCGGCAGCTCACGAGTCATCCGAGCGTCAAGGAGATGCTCGAAAGCTGGGGCGAGTACAGCGACAACCCGGTAGTAGCCGACGGCAACCTCATCACTAGCCGCGGCCCGGGCACCGCGTTCCCTTTCGCCCTGCGCATCGTCGGCATGCTCACCGACGCGCAACGCATGCTCGAAGTGCGCGCCCCCATGATGTTCCCCGTGCAAGTCTCCTAGGGAAGCGGCTAGAACTGATCGAGCTCGCGAACGATGGCGTCCATCGCCGCGGCAGCTCCAATGCGAAGCCGGTGGTCCACGATGTGTGACACTTCGCTCGTGCCCGGATTGACTTCGACGGTCAGCGCCCCCCGGCGACGCGCATCGACGACGGGCTCCGCAATGTAGGGAAAAACGCTCGTCGTCCCGATGGAGAACACCGCGTCGAACCCTCGCGCCAACTGCTCCTGAAGCAACTTGGTACGGTCGAGCGGTAGCATCTCCCCGAACAAGACCACCTCCGGCCTCACCAAAGAGGCGCATTCGGGACATGATGGCGGGATGTCGAGCCCCGCATAGCTCGTGACACGCCACCGGTGGCCACAGCGCGTACACAGCAGACGATGCACGTCTCCATGAATGTCGATGACCTGCTTGCTGCCTGCAGCATGATGCAGGCCATCCACGTTCTGTGTCAGCGTCCAGACGCGATCGAAACGGCCCTCCAGCTCCGCAATCACCTCGTGCGCCCGGTTGGGGCCCGCATTGCGGCAGGAGCTTTCAATCTGATGGATGTACTTCCAGGTGATCGCCGGGTCGCGCTCAAACATCGCCCCGGAGAGGGCGGCTTCGATCGGGACACCATCGTCGGTTTCTTCTTGCTCGTAGAGCCCTCCGATGCCTCGATAGGTGGGCAAGCCTGAATCGGCGGAAATGCCGGCGCCGGTGACGAAAAGCACGCTCCGGCTGTCGCGTAACCGCCGGACGATCTCGGAGATGCTCTGCTCCTCCACCAAGCTGGGGTATCGTACTATTGAAGGATCGCCAAACCCAAGGCAATGGGGCACTAGCGAGTGCGCCCTTGCCTCCCTATGAAGTGGGTATGCCCCCGGTCGCTGCCCGTCATTTCGTCCTCGATGCACCACTCCAAGGGCCGTTCCCGGACGACACAGAACAAGCGATGTTCGGCTTGGGCTGCTTCTGGGGCGCCGAACGAAAGTTCTGGCAGACGGAAGGCGTGTACACCACTGCGGTAGGCTATGCCGCCGGCCAGACCTCGAACCCGACATACCAGGAGGTGTGCTCCGGCCGGACGGGACACAACGAGGTCGTCCTGGTCGTGTATCGGCCCACTCGGCTCACCTATGACGATCTCCTCGAGGTCTTCTGGGAGAGCCACGACCCGACCCAGGGCATGCGACAAGGAAACGACCGCGGGACCCAATACCGTTCGGGCATCTACTACTTCGATGATGCGCAGCACCAC
>JAFDFW010000077.1 GCA_019309605.1 Deltaproteobacteria bacterium
AGCCGTAGCCCTGCCAGGGCTCTGGCGTGAACACGCCGACGTACTTCAGGATACGCATCGACGGAACGCCGATGACGACCATGTTGCCGCCGTGGCCGCCCGAGGCGAAGGTGAGATACTCGTCCTTCTTGCCCGTGGGCGTGTAGGTCTGAAGCGCTGCGCTCACATCGGCTTCAGTCAGCCCGCGCTGCTTCATCAAATCAGCGGTCGAGCTTGCCGGTGCCTGTGACACCTGCGTTGTCTGCTGCGGGCCGCATCCAATGCTGACCATCGCAGCTAACATAACTGCGATCCCCGATGCGCTGAGCGCACCAATCCTCATAAACCTCATCTGAACTCCTCACTTCCCTCAGCGAAAGGGAAAACCTCCAGGCCACTTCCCTCAGCGAAAGGGAAGATCTCCAAATTTCGAACTCTGCGCCAAGGCGCGTTGCAATAAGCAAGCCAGTTACTTGGCGAGGCCTCGAATCAGCTTGATCAGCTCTGCGACCACTTCGGGCTTCGCATCGAGGTCCGGATTCGCCGGCATCGTGGCCGCCTTACCGACCGCAATACCGCCATAAACGATGATCTTTTGCAGGTGCTCGTCCGTCACAGAGGACTGCCACTCAGCCTCCGTGAAATCACGCGGCTTTGGGTCGAGCGCGGCCGAACCGTCGCCGTCACCCTTGCCTGTCGCGCCATGGCAAACCGTGCATCGATTCGTGTAGATGTCCTTGGCTGTGGCAACCGGATCCGCGGCCGGTTCTGCGGCGGGCGCCGGCGCTGGGGCCGCTACGGGTTCTGCTGCCTTGGGCTCAGCGGGAGCGGCGTCCTTCGAGGTACACCCCGAAATTCCGATGATTAATCCGATGAACAACCCAATCGATCTTGCGCGCATAAACCCTCCTCCGTTCGGCCGGAGTCTAGACTCACAAGGAAGCGGAGCAAGCGATTTGGGGGAGAAAAAACTGCATGCAGCGCAAGATTTGCGCAATGCAGCATAAAGCTGGTTTTTCGAGTTTCTGAGGCGAAATTGTGTGTCTATACTCCGCACGCGCTGGGAGGCGCTTCCGAATAGGGGAGGATGTAATGAGAGGTTTCGTGAGAATTACAGTCATCGGAGGGCTTCTTTGTGGGCTCCTCGTCCTTGGGTGCAAGAAGCAAGAAGCGGCGCCCGCTGAGGTGGCACCTGCCGAAGCAGCACCCGCAAAGGAGGCATCGAACGTCCCTCCGCTGAACGAGAACAACATCGTTAGTATCGCGGTGGGCTCGAAGGATCACACGACCTTGGTCGCGGCCCTCAAGGCCGCAGACTATGTCACTTCGGTTGCGGCGTCCGGCCCACTCACCGTGTTCGCTCCGACGAATGACGCATTCGCGAAGCTGCCCGAAGGCACCGTGGAGACCCTGGTCAAGCCCGAAAACGTGGATGCGCTCCGGGAGATCCTGAAGTACCACGTCACCACGTCGGCTGTTCAGCCGGAGTGGCTCAAAGACGGACAGCTCATCTGGATGGCCAACGGTGGGAAAACCACGGCCCACCTGAAGGACGGCAAGTTTACGTCGATCAACGACGCAAAGATCATTGCGCAGATCCCGGCCGAGAACGGCGTCGTTTACGTCATCGACGCGGTGCTGCTTCCGCCTGAGGAATAAGAATAAGCCGACGCCATGACGCCGCTGTCCGAACAACTGGACAGCGGCGCTTCAATGGCCCCTCGATGCGGGCACGGGGCAGGGATCGTGATCGGCCACAACCATGTGCGCTCCGCGATCGTCTGCCCGAGCTGCGTCGGTGCGGGCACGTTCGAAGGCGCTGACACTGGCGCTGGAACGGGAAGTGGAACTGGCGAACGTGAGACGGAATGTGGGATTCTGTGGGGCAGAATTCATAGCGAATTCCTGTGCTTGACAGGCGCTGAAGGCACGCTATCCCTCGCAGCCATTCCAGCGTAGCTCAGTTGGTAGAGCGGGCGACTGTTAATCGCTTGGTCATAGGTTCGAATCCTATCGCTGGAGCCAACCAAGAGGCCTTTTCAAGATCGAGAAGGCCTTCTCTGTTTTTGCGGCGTAGGCAGGGGCAGGACTCGAACCGACGGTGTACTCGGGACTAGACGCGTCCGGTTTCGCGGAGCCAGTCGACTGTGTCCCGTAGGGATTCGGAGATGTCGCGGAACTTCACGCCCATCGCGTCGAAGGCTTCCGAGTTGGGGATGGGATGCCATTTCGTCACGTAGGTGGCCGCCTCGGCGGTGAGTGGAAGCTCGATGCGCATGACGTGGCGGAGTCGATCGAGAGACCAGCCTATGGCGCGCAGCAGGGGCGCCGGAAATGGAATCGCTCGCAGGCGCTTGCCGGTAGTCGCTTCCAGCAAGGTCGCAACTTCCGCCCAACGGAGAAACGTGCCAGCAGCGAGGTAGCGGGCGGGCCCGGGTGGGGCCTCGAGTATGCGAACGTGAGCGACGGCGAGATCCCGAGCATCGATGAATTGCATCCCACCGGTGGTCAGTGGAACGAAGTCGTTGATGAAGGCGCAAAGCGCATTCATCGACTCGGTGAGGCCCGGATCGTTCGGTGCGATGATCGCGCCCGGGTAGACGATCTTGACGGGATGACCCTTCGCTTGCAGCTCCCGAACGTACATTTCGGCTATGGTCTTGGACTGGCCGTAGGCGTGTTTGGATTGCTGAGGTTCGGAGGTTTCAGAAATCTCAGTCCCATCCCCGCGGAACAGGGTTGCGAGCGACGAGACATGAAGGATTCGCTCTAGCCCCTGCTCAACGGCGGTTCCGACGACATTACGAACGCCGGCGACGTTGGTTTCGATCAGCGCCTCGGGCGTGTTGCCCAAATCGACAGCCACCACCGCGGCGCAATGCACGACGCCGTCACAGCCACGGAGGGCCTCACGCACCGATGAGACGTCACCGATGTCACCCTGGGCGGTCTCGAGCGGCCCGTCCTGTCCATCGAAAACCCGGCGAGCCTTCTCAGGGCTTCGTACGAACGCCCGGACCCGATGGCCGGCGTCGAGTAGCGCCCGCACTGTGTGAGAGCCGGCCAGTCCGGTGGCTCCGGTTACGAGGACTCGTGAAGATCTGCCGGACATCCGTGACGATTATTGCGCGCTTGATGAGAGACCGGTAGGCGCTTTTTGCTCGCTGACGCCTTATCGCACACTCGAGCGCAGCATGACCTAGCGACGAGATTCTGCGACGATCCCGTGAACTCCATGGACTACCTCAACGCAACGACGAAGACGCCGAGGAGATCTAGCCGAGCTCGAGGCTGATGCCGACGACGAGCTGGTAGTCGTTCTGCTTGATCGGATCGGGAGGCGGAGCGCCCGCGGGCGGTGGCGGTGGGGGTGCCGGCGACTCGGTTCGCAGATAGAGGAACGCGATATCGAGGTCGAGGATGCTGGTGAGCTCGATCGCGAGGTCCGCCTTACCCGTGTGGTTGGTATTGCCAATAGTCGTGACAACCAGGTTGGTCAGCCAGCTGACGGTCAAGTCGACGTCGCCGGTGATGTCGAAGTCGGCGTAGGTGTAGAGCGGAATGAAGGCGTCATTCTGTGGATTGGGGCTGCCAACGGGCAGCGTCGTGGTGTCCAGGTAGTTCAAGTACTGGTAGCCGACACCGGTCTGGAAATCCCACTTCGCTTTGGGCGCATCGATGATGTGGATGCCTGCGCCGGCGGCGGGCGTGGCTCGCAACTGGATGTTCTGGAAGCGGTCGTTGAAGATCTGACCGAACAGCGGCACCACGAACCATCGGCTTGAAAGGAAGACCTTGAAGTCCTCCTCGCCGAGGTGCCGGTTGACGTTCTGGGAGCCTCCGGTCCGGCCGAACGCCGCGTTGTAGGTCAGATCGAGAAGAGTCATCTTGTCTTCTCGACGCGTATTGAACTTGATGTCGTACGTCAGCTGGTCCGTGTTGCCCTTATTGAGCGTCAAGCCGAACCGAAGCTTCATCGACCACCAATCTTTCTCTCGCTCTCCGCCCGCAACAATCGACTCGAGCTCACTACGAGGAAACGTCTCGGTGCCTTCGTCGGTCTCGACGATGATTCTGTCCGGAGTAATGACCGCTCGCCCAGTCGCGGAGATGCGGTCGTCGAACACGTAGGTATTGACCACGGGGGAGTGAACGTGGGTGACGTCGTCAAAGTCGATGTTCTGCATGTCGAGCTTGTCGCTGTCGAACTCGAGATTGTCATCGCGCATGCGCTTCATCTCGCCCTTGAGCCATTCGCCGGAAACCATCCGCACCCAATCGAAGGTGTCGCCGAACTCGATGATATAGGTCGTGCCGATCCCGGCCGCTTCCTGCTCCTCGACCCTGGCCATGCTCGCCTTCACCGCATCGACGGCCGCGTTTGCATCCGTCGGCTCCGCTGGAACGCCGCCCGGTGCGGTAACGATACTGGCGACCGTCTCCGCGCCCGTGGCTTCCACAGGCACCTCTACCGACGCAGCCTGGGGCGGCTCTTCAGCGGGAGCCTCTTGAGCGGGAGCTTCTTCAGCAGCCGCCTTCTGGGGGTAAACGTGGAGCAGCGCGACGGCCAGCAAGCTGGCCCATGCGACGCTGCGACTGAGGTTGCCCGGCTCTCTCGTCATACGTGAGCGAATGTATAGGCTGGCTCCGGGAAACGGCAAAGGTCGCTGGGCGATTTTCTCGACCCTCGCGCCGGCGGGTGACGCCCGGGCTGCTTTGCGCTAGAAGCGGTTGCTCCCCGGAGGCGACGTGACGAGCAGTAAACTAAGCAAAGACGATACCCCCGTCGTGGCCATCCTGACCGGCAGCCCGAGTGACCTCCCGGTGGTCCTCAAGGGCCGCGACGTGCTCGATGGTCTGGACATTCCTTGCGATGTGCGGGTCTTGTCCGCCCATCGCACCCCTCACGAAACAGCGGAGTACATCGCCGCCGCCGAGAAGCTAGGCGTCGAGGTCTTCATCGCCTGCGCCGGGATGGCCGCCCACCTGGCGGGCGTGGTCGCCGCGCATACAACCCGCCCCGTGATCGGTGTGCCCATCGCGTCGGGCGCCCTCCAGGGCGTCGATGCCCTCCTCGCGACTGTACAGATGCCGCCGGGCGTCCCGGTCGCCACGGTCGGCATCGATGGGGCGAAGAATGCAGCGTTCTTGGCGGCACGCATCGTCGCGCTGACCCACCCCGAGGTCCGCCAGCGGCTGCTCGACCAGCTCGAGGACAGCAAGAAGCGTTACGACTCGCCCGATCCCTCGACGCCCGGCCAAGCCACGACTTGACGCCCTCGGACGTGATCCCTATGCGATCCTAGTCAGCGTTCCATGTCGCTCGGTCGCATCCTCATCTTCCTCGGCATCATTTCCGGCCTCACGCTCGGCACCCACTACTACCTGTGGGCTCGCTTGATTCGCGACCCGATGTGGCCGTCTCCTTGGCGTCAGGTTGCGACCATCGCGCTGGTGCTGCTCGCGCTCTCGATCCCCGCATCGATGATGGCCTGGCGCACCTTGCCACGGAACCTCGCGATCCCCGTATCGTGGGTCGGGTACGTGTGGATGGGATCGATGTTCTTGTTGCTCGTGCTGCTTTGGGGCGGTGAGCTCGCGCGCTGGAGTTGGGTCAAGTACGCGAGCTTCGCGTCGGTCAATAGTGGGCGACGGGAGTTTCTCGCTCAGCTCCTTGCCGGCGGGGCCGGCGCGTTTGGGGTCGCGCTGTCGGGCTGGGGCGTTTGGTCAGCAATTCGTCCGGTCGAAGTGAAGCGTGTGGCCATACGCCTCGAGAAACTGCCGCAGTCTCTTAGCGGGCTGCGCCTGGTTCAACTCACGGACATGCACGTAGGCCTGACCATCGGTGGCGATTTCGTCGAAGACATCGTCCGCAAGGTCAACGCGCTCGAGCCCGACATCGTCGCGATCACGGGCGACCTCATCGATGGGTCGGTCGAAGACTTGGGCCATGCGGTAGCGCCGCTCGGGGAGATTCGCGCAAAGCTCGGGACGTACTTCGTCACGGGCAATCACGAGTACTACTCGGGGGCAGATCCCTGGCTCTCCTTCCTTCGGGGCATCGGAATCCGGGTCCTGCGCAACGAGCACGTGGAGCTCACGAAAAACGGAGAGGCGATCCACATCGCTGGCGTCGACGACTGGACCGCGCACCAGTTCGGCAATGGTCACGGCGCAGACATGGCCCGCGCCATGGAGGGGCGAGACTCGCGCAAGCCCGTCGTCCTTCTCGCACACCAGCCAGTGCACTTCGACGAAGCGCGCGCGCACGGCGTCGACCTTCAAATTTCGGGGCACACGCACGGCGGTCAGATTTTTCCCTTCGGGGTTCTCACGCGCCTGGCCCAGCCGTTCGTGTCGGGCCTCCACCAGCGGGGAGCCTCACAGATCTACGTCAGCTCGGGCACCGGGTACTGGGGCCCACCGATGCGAATCGCCGCACCCGCCGAGATCACACTGATCGAGCTCGGCGCTACAGAAGCGAACGAAGCGCGGGCTCGAGCGTAGTGTGCTCCCAGCGAAACCCATGCGCATGAAGCGCGGAAGGGACGACGCGCGTTCCCCCGATCAGCATCTCGTTTGCCATGTCCGAGCCGACGCCAAGCCGGAGAGCAAACTTCGGGACCGGAAGGACGGCGGGGCGCTTGAGCACACGGCCGAGCGTCGCCGTAAAATCCGCGTTGGTAACCGGCGTAGGTGAGACGAAGTTTACAGGGCCCTCGAGGTCGTCGCGTTCGAGCGCAAAGACGAGCGCCGACACCAGATCCTCCAGTGTGATCCAACTCATGTATTGAGCTCCGTCGCCGATGCGGCCGCCGACACCGAGCAGGAACGGGATCTTCATCTTGGCGAGCGCTCCTCCACGAGGCGCGAGCACGACGCCGATGCGTGGGTGCACCACGCGAATCCCTGCATCCCGCGCCGCACTTGCTGCGGCCTCCCACTCCCCGCACACCGAGGCGAGAAAGCCGGTGCCCTGCTCCGCGCTTTCGTCGAGCGCCTCATCCCCACAGGCGCCGTAGTACCCGACCGCCGAGGCCGAAACCAGCACCCGCGGCTTGGGTGAAAGCTCCGCAAGAGCCCCGGCGAGAAGCGCGGTGCCGGCAACTCGGCTGTCTCGGATCCGCGCTTTCTTCGCGTCCGTCCAGCGCCCGGAAGCTACATTGTCGCCCGCAAGATGAATCGCCCCGGTGATTCCCTCGAGACCCTCGGTGTCGATCGTCCCAGCGACTGGATCCCACCGGACCTCATCGTCTGCGCTCGCCGCGCGCCTCACGAGCCGAACAATATCGAACCCGTAGCGCTGAAGCGTCGGGACCAGCTCGCTGCCCACGAGCCCCGAGGCGCCGGTAACCACGACTTTTCCGCGCTCCGCCATGGAAGATAAGCCTGAACCAGCCCCGGAGCGACGCAACCCGGGTTTTCCACGTGGCCGCCGAGGCCAACAGTCGCTATGGTCCAGCACTTTGCGAATTCTTTTCATCGCCCCTCAAGCCTTCACGTCCACTCGAGACGCTCAGGACGTCATCACCTTGGCCAAGGTGATGCGCCGCGCGGATCACTCGGTCGACCTGGTGTCCCCGCTTTACGGTCACATCGACATCCCGAAGCTGGCGCTCGCACGTCGCCTCACCAAGCTCGAGATCGAGCTCGGTGGCAGAGACTGGTCCTGTGAGCTCTACACGGGCCGCAACCACGACGGCGTAGGCCTGACCTTCATCGGCAATGAGGAGGTCCTGTTGTCCGCAGATGCCCTCACCGGCGAAGGCGACCAGCTCAACGCATCGAGGGTCGGTGTCTTTGCCTCCGCGGTCACGGAGCTGATTCGTCAGAACGCGAGCGACTACGACATCGTGCACGCTCACGGTTGGGCTGCCGCGGCAGCGATCGCACAGCTCCGTTCAGCGTTTCCCGAGATGCCAACGGTGCTGACGGTGTACGACGCGTCGCGCCAGGGGCGCTTCGACGCCACGTGGACCGGGCTTGGTGACGAGGCCCGCGACGGTGACAGCGTCAGCGTCCTGAAGGCTGGGTTACTGACCGCCGATCGCGTCACCACCCTGTCCCCCAACTACACGCACCGTCTGCAGCGGCCGGACAGCAACGATGGGCTGGCCGAGGTGTTTCGCGAGCTGGGGCCCAAGCTGGTCGGGCTACGCCACGGGATCGACCCAGCACTTTGGAACCCCGCGACCGATGGGCACGTCCCTGCCCGGTTCGACCCGTTCGACATGGACGGCAAAGACAAGTGCAAGGCGGAGCTGCAGCACGACCTGACCTTGCCGGTGCGAAGCGATGTGCCTCTGTTTGGCGCGATCGGCAGCGTCGACGAAGCTGGCATGGCCTTGCTGGCGAAGATCGGGCCCGACCTGCTGCGCAACGATCTGCAGCTGGTGGTGCAACTCGAGGGCGATGGCGAGCTCATCGCCATCTACGAGGAGCTCTGGGACCAGTGGCCGGACCGGATCCAAATCAAGACCGGCAACGACGAAGCGTTCCGGCACGCCCTGATCGGGGCAAGCGACTTCGTGGTGGCGCCGACCGGTTCGGGGATCCTCTACGATGAGCCGACCACACTTTCTCTGCTCTCGGCTCTGCAGCGAGGGGCGGCGGCATTCGCCAACACCAAGGCGTTCGGCGAAGTCCAAAGCAGAGTGATGCGCATCGACCATTCTTGGGAGCGCACGACACGGCTGTACGAGCGAACGTACCGCGAAGCGATCTCCGCGCACAGCAGCTAGCTCGGGCGCCCGGTCCGTTGCGGACGGTCCGGTAACTTTGCATCGCTAGGGCGAAGATACTGCGGCTCCAAAGACTCGAGGTCTGCCGGCCCAGCAGTGCGGATCGCGTACTGCACTTCGGCGACGATGGCATCCGGCGTAGAGACCTCGAGGCTCATCTGCGCCTCATCGACCTCCACTCCGAGGCCCGCTTCGATCGCGGTGGCATGCTGCCGTACACCCTCACCGCCCACCATGACTGGGCGACCCCCGACGACCTCTCGAATCCGACCGAAAACCTGCTCCGGCGAACCGAAGAGCGCGGGGGCCAGCTCCTCGACCCCGCCACCCCCGACGATGTACGCGGCGGCGAACACATCTCCGCGATACGCATTCATCACCGGCACCCGCACCAGGCCGGCATCGCCTTCGATGGCCCTCGCAAGAACCCGCAGCGAGCTGACGCCAACGATGGGAAGACCCAAACCGAGAGCCAGTCCTTTGGCCGTACCGAGTCCAACACGCAGGCTGGTGAATCGGCCAGGCCCGATATTCACCCCTATCAGCGAAAGCTCTTCGCGGGAGGCGCCCGCTTCGGCTAGCGCCGATTCGATATGACCGAACAGGTTCTCGCCGTGCCGGCCGGCCGAGCGCCATCGTACGGACGCGATCGGGCCCTCGTCGCGAACGACCGCGACGGTGCCGTGTTCGGTAGCCGTATCGATGCAGAGGATGGTCATGGGGTCGCTTGACGCATGCCTACCCGCAGACTAGCGTCCGCGCCAGCGAAGTGCCCGCCCGCATCGCTTGTCGGCAGTCCCGCACGAATGAGCAAACCACCAGACAAAGCTGCTTCGAAAGGGGCGCGCACGGCGAAAAAGGGCGACGGCTGGAAGTCGAATCTGCTGACTATCGGCGGCGCGCTGGTGCTGGCGTTGTTCATCCGGGTGACGCTGTTCGAAGCCTTTGCCATCGACGGCCCTTCGATGGAGCCGACCCTTCTCGACGGAGACCGAGTCGTCGTTGCGAAGTATCCGTTCGGGCTGTTTCTCCCCTTCACGCATGAAGCGGCATGGAACTGGGGCGGCCCCGAACCAGGCGACGTAATCATCCTTCACAGCCCCGCCGACAACGAAGATATCGTGAAGCGCGTCATCGGTGTGGGTGGGGACGAGATCCTCATCCGGGATGGCAAGATCTCCCGCAACGGAGAGGTGCTGCATACGGTTGACTCTGGCCCGTGCTCGGACGAAGAGCAGAGGAACCTCGATCCCACGTGCCGGGTCTACCATGAGACCCTCGACGGGCGGCCGCACCGCATGAGCCACTCCAAGCACGATTTCCCGCTCGATCGCCTGCCCCTCGAGGTGCCCGAAGGCCACGTCTACGTGCTCGGCGACCACCGCGACAGCTCCAACGACAGCCGCAACCCACTGATCGGCGCAGTCCCCAACTCACGCATCAAGGGAAAGACCCTGCTGATCTACATGTCGTGGAAAAACACCCGCGCCTCCTTATGGGAGCGCATCCGCTGGTCCCGCGTAGGCACCAGCCTCGACTAAAAAAGGCGGTCAGACCCCTTTTTCAAAGGGTTAATTGTTACCGCCTACAAAAAGGGGACTGTCCCCCTTAGGGTTCGATTGTGAGTGATTTGAAGGGCGAGATTGTGGCTCGGATGAGCGACGAGATCGGGGCTATCGAGAAGGATGCTCCGGAAGCGGTCGCGCTCTTGTATCCGAGTCCTTATCGCGTCGGGATGTCGTCGCTTGGGTATCAGACCATCTATCGGTCGATCAATGCTTCGGAAGGACGGGCTGCGCACCGCGCGTTTCTGCCCGACGACCTCGAGGCGTGGCGGCAAGCTCGGGCACCCCTGGTCACGTATGAAAAGCTGCGGCCAGTCTCCGACTACCCAGTGATCGCTGTGTCGGTCGCGTATGAGACCGAACTTGCAGGGTTGATTCAAACCTTGGAGCTGGCAGGCATCCCTCCGCTCGCAGAAGACCGCACCGAGCAACATCCGTTCATTCTCGCTGGCGGCCCGCTGACCTTCAGCAACCCGCTGCCGCTCGCCCCTTTCGTCGACGCGGTGATCATGGGCGAGGCGGACCAATCGGTGCACACGGCACTTGATGTGATCTTCGGCTCGGATTCGAAGGACAGCGCCATGCGTACCCTGTCCGGCCAGCCTCACGTGTTCGTGCCAAGCGCGCACGGCGACATCCTGCCGCCCATCGACAAAGCGGACACCGCGATCCTCCCGGCGTTCTCGCAGATCATCACGCCGCATACCGAGCTCCGTAACATGTTCCTGATCGAGCCCGAGCGCGGCTGTCACCGCGGCTGCACCTACTGCGTGATGCGCCGTTCCACGAACGACGGCATGCGCGTCGTCAAGATGGACCGCATTCTCTCCTTGATCCCCGATGACGCGAAAAAGGTGGGCCTGGTGGGCGCCGCCACGACCGACCACCCGCAGATCACGGACGTGGTGAACGCGCTCGCGGACTCCGGGCGAGAGGTCGGGCTGTCGTCGCTTCGAGCGGATCGATTGAACGACGATCTCATGGCCGCGCTCCGAAGAGGCGGCCACCGAATCCTGACCACCGCGAGCGACGGCGCGAGCCAACGGATGCGCGACGTCATCCAGCGCCGGACGACCGAGGAACAGCTTCGGCAGGCGGCCAAACTCGCACGGCGCCACGGGATGAAACGTCTGAAGCTCTACATCATGGTAGGCATTCCCAGTGAAACCGACGAGGACATCGATGAGCTGATCGAATTCGGCAAGGAGCTGTCCTCCCTAATCCCTCTGTCACTCGGGGTGGCGCCTTTTGTCGCCAAGCGGAACACCCCGCTCGACGGAGTGCCCTTTGCTGGCATGCCCCTGGTCGAGGCTCGGCTTCGAAGACTCCGTCGCGGGGTCCAGGGCCGCGTCGACGTGCGGGCGACCAGCGCCCGGTGGGCCTGGGTGGAGTACGTGCTGGCACAGGGCGGCCGCCCGGAGGGCTTGGCGGTGCTCGACGCGGTCCACTCAGGTGGCCGCTTCTCCGACTGGAAGCGCGCGTTCAATGCGCTCCCCCAGGACCGTCCACGCCGCCTGCTCGTACGTCCCGGCGACCGCCTGGGCCGCGCGAGCTGAACTAACCGACCAGGCTCGAAGCCGCCGAGACGGCCCACTCGAGGTAGCGGCTCGGTGTGATCCCCATCTTCACCACGTAGTAGCCCGCCAGGACCAGCGCGACGGTTACGTAGATGGACTGCATGGGAACCGCGATGGCCTGGTCCTCCTCGGGCTCGCGCATGAACAGGTACACGATGACTTTGAGATAGTAGTAAGCCCCCACCGCGCTCGCCAGAAGGCCGATGACGGCAACCCAGATCATCGGGCCGCCTGCCTGCACGGCGGCGCTGAACACGTAGTACTTACCGAAGAAGCCCGCAGTAGGCGGCATCCCGAGCAAGGACAGGACTCCGATGACGAACGGGAACGCGGCCATCGGGTGGCGGCGGCCCGCGCCTGCGAGGTCGTCGTAGCTCACGGCCTCCTTACCCTTCGACCCCATCAGGATGAGGGAGCCAAAGGCCAGCACATTCGAGACGGTGTACGCGGCGACGTAGTAAAGGACCGAGCTTACGGCGAAGGAACCCGCTTCGTGGACCGCCGCAACGCCGACCAAGATGTAGCCCGCATGCGCGACGGAGGAATAGGCGAGCATGCGCTTGACGCTGGTTTGCGCGAGCGCAGCCAGGTTGCCGTAGACCATCGTGGCGACGGCGAGCAGCGCGATGATGGGCGTCCAGCCGGTGTAAAGGCCCATGCTGGCCGGGTCACCGAATGCGCCAACCAGGACTCGCAACATCACGGCCACCGCGGCAGCCTTCACTACCACCGACATGAAAGTCGTGACTGGGGTGGCTGCGCCCTCGTAGGAATCTGGCACCCACATGTGGAAGGGCACCACACCCAGTTTGAACGCAAGGCCGACGATCAGCATGGCCAGGGCGAGCACGGACAGGGTCGCATCGGCCTCCCCGGCCGCAACCACCTGCTGGATGCCAGCAAGGTCGGTGTGCCCGGTCGCGCCGTAGAGCAACGCGCTTCCAAAGAGCAGAATCGCTGCAGCAAACGAGCCGAGCAGAAAGTATTTCACCGCGCCTTCAACCGCCCGCGCGCTGGTCCGGCGGTAGGCGACGAGGGCGTAAGCTCCGAGAGACATCGTCTCGAGCCCCAAGAAGATGCTCAGCAGGTCGACGGCGCGCGCAAGCACCATCGCACCGAATGCCGTGAAGATGATGAGCACGTAGAACTCGCCGCGCTCGAAGCCATGCTCGCGAAGGTACCCGCCTGCCAGCAGCGCGGAGAGGCCGGCTCCGACGCAAATGACGACGTCGAAGAACAAACCAAGCCGGTCGACTGCGAGGTAGCGGGTGATGACATCGGGAGCGGCCGGGAGCTCGCCCACCAACATGGCCCCCGCGACACCAGCTACCACGAAGAGGGAAGCGGCGGTGACCACGGCGAGCTCGGAGCGCTCGTCGCTGAATGCATCGACCAGCATGATGGCGAGCCCCGCCGTGACGAGCAGCAGTAGGGGCGACACTCCCATGAGTACGCTCACGGCTGCACCTCCTCGTCAGCCGGCCGTGCCATCACGAGCGCGCCTGCAGCCTCGGACCGCCGCGCCAGCTCGTCGAAATCGACCAAGCGGGGTTCAGCAGTCCGGCGGCCTTCTTCGTAGCGAACGGTGAAATTCGTCACGAACGAATCCACCGACGGGTTCATCTTGTCGAGAAAGAACTTCGGGTAGAGCCCGATCCAAAACACCATCACGATGAGCGGAAGCAGTGAAACGACCTCACGGCGATTGAGGTCGGTGAGCGACTCGTTCTCCGTGTGCACCACCTTGCCCCAAAAGATGCGAAGCACGGCGTGCAGCATGTAGACGGCTGCGAAGATGACCCCGGTGGTCGCGAGGAGGGTCATGATGAACCAGGACGAACCGAAGCCGATCGGCGTGCGTGAGAAGAACGAGCCGGCCAAAATCATGAACTCGCCGACGAATCCGTTCGTCCCGGGAAGCCCGATCGAGCTCAACGTGATGATGATGAAGAACAGCGTGTACCAGGGCATCACCTTCGCGAGCCCACCAAAGTCGTCGAGCATGCGGGAGTGGCGTCGGTCGTAGATCACTCCGACCAGAAGGAAGAGCGCGCCGGTCGAAATGCCGTGGTTGATCATCTGCAGGATGGCACCCGAAATACCGTGACGGTTCATGGCGAAAAGCCCGAGCAGGATGAAGCCCATATGGCTCACCGAGCTGTAGGCAACGAGCTTCTTCAGGTCGCGCTGCACCCAGGCTGCGTAGGCGCCGTAGATGATCCCGAAAACACCGAGTCCGGCGAGGACCGGACCTATGGCCTGGCTGGCAACGGGAAATAGCGGCATCGCAAACCGGATGAACCCGTAGATGCCGAGTTTCAGTAGAACGGCAGCAAGAATGACCGAGCCCCCCGTCGGAGCCTGGACGTGCGCGTCCGGTAACCAGGTGTGGAACGGGAACATCGGCACCTTGATCGCGAAGGCCAAGGCGAACGCCGAAAACAACAGGTACTGCGGCAGCGCCGGCAGAACCAGGGTCGAGAGCTCCTGCAGATCGAAGGTGTAATGCCCGGCGAGCTTCTCGTAGCTGGCGACCAGATACAAAATGGCGACGAGCATCAACAAGCTGCCGACCATCGTGTACAGAAAGAACTTCATCGCCGCGTAGACGCGGTCCTTGCCGCCCCAGACGCCGATAATCAGGTACATCGGCACCAGCATCAGCTCCCAGAACACGTAGAACAGGAACAGGTCGAGCGCGAGGAATGCGCCGAGCATGCCGAGCTCGAGAAGCAGGAAAGAGAAGGCGTACTCTTTGATGCGAGTCGTGATGCTTCCCCAGGACGCATAGAGCGCGATGGGCGAGATCAAGGTCGTCAGAATCACGAGCCACAACGACAGCCCGTCGACGCCGACCTTGTACGAAATCCCAAAGGACTCGACCCAAGTCACATGCTCGACGAAGTGGTATCCGGCGTCGGAGTAGTCCGCCAGGACCAGCCGAACGCTGATGATGAGCTCGAGCAACATCGCGCCGATCGAGAACCGCTTGATCCCGTTCTCCCAGCCGCGGGGCATCAGAAGCACCACCACGGCGCTGAGCGCAGGGATTGCGAGGAGCCAGGTGAGGTACTGCGTGGTCATCGGACCACCTCATGAGTCGGCTGAATCAGCGAGGCGTGCGAAGGCGCATCGACCGCGAACGGCAAAGCGATTTCCTTCGTGGCGCGATCTGTGTTCCCGAAGGCGTTGCGAACCTCGACCGTCGCTTCGACCAGCGGACGGACGAGGACACGCGCAGGGCCGAGACGGCCGTCTCTGCCCATGGGCAAACGGAACTCTTTCCGGCCGGAGGGCGTCGCCGGAGCCTGTGATTGGCGGAACAGCAAGTCCTTTCCATCGACACGCACCTCGAAGCCGATTTCCCGCGGCGACAAGAGCTCAGCCGGAACCACAGCCTCAATGGGAAGTAGCGTCCATTCCTCGCTCACGGGAATCCTCCGCTCAACGCCGGAGCGCACGTTGCCGAGGAACACCGCAACGCCGCGGATGTCGTCGTGAGCGTACTCAAAGGTAGTCCCAGGAGCGCGTTCCCACTGCGTCTCGA
>JAFDFW010000564.1 GCA_019309605.1 Deltaproteobacteria bacterium
TTTTTTCGCGTCCGGTCACTCAGTCGAATCCGGTATCCTCTCCCGCATGGCGCCTCCACGCATGCGGCCACGGTTCGAGCTCCAGCTTCCGGTTGCTCGGGAGACGTGGCTCGACGCGCTGCGGTCGGCACTTCGAGATGACGCCGGAGCACTGCGCGGGCAGGTGTTCCGCAAACATGCTGTCGTCGAAATGCGCGACGGACAGCGTACGTTCTGGTCACCCTATTTGAATATCGAGGTGGAAGATGAGCCCGATGGTTCGGCGATTCGAGGCCGCTTTTCGCCGCATCCGAACGTGTGGACGATGTTCATGGCGGTCTACATTTTCCTGGCGATTGTCGCGCTCGGCGGGATCACCTACGGAATCGTTCAACTCACGCTCGGCCAGCCGCCCTGGGCTCTGTGGATCGCGCCTGCCGCGGTCGCGGTATTTGGTTTCGTCTACGGAGCCACCTTGATCGGGCAAGGCCTCGGCGCTGAGCAAATGTACGTCATGCGAAGCTTGATCGATCGGACGTGCGTCGACGCCCTCGACGCACTGGTTGAAGGTCACGCCACAGTCACGAAATAAGTGCCGAATTGGTGCTGCTCTTGCATTGCATCGGCGCGAATAGAGGGTTTGCAAGTGATCTCCACACGCCACGCAAGAGTTAGACGCATAAAGCGTTTAGACGCGCAGATTTTGCGGCTGTCGGGGAGCCCGATTCAGAGGCGCCTTGTTGAAAGTGTTTTTCAACGACAAACGTTTGATTTTTGACGCGAAATATACAGACTCCACAGGTCTAATCCGGGTGGAGATAGGGTGACAGTCATGAAAATGAATGAGTCTTTGGTTACGCAGTTCGTTTTTGCCGCGATTTTGGCCGTTGCAGTGGCAGCGACTGGTTGCGGAACCGACGGTAATGGCGACGGCGGCACCGCGGGTAGCGGCGGCACCGCGGGCAGCGGCGGCACTGCAGGTAGCGGCGGCACTGCAGGTAGCGGGGGCACTGCAGGTAGCGGCGGCACGGGCGGCACCGTCATGGACGCAGTGACCGCGGACCCGGCAGGCATGACGTTCAACCCGAGCATCGAGGTTGAGTTGAGCACCGACAGCGGCGGTGCGATCTATTACACGACGGACCTCACCCCCGTTCTGGACGAGGACGGCGCGGTGCAGGGCACGGAGTACACCGGACCGATCACGGCCACATCCACCACCGTCTTGAAGTTCCTCACCGTGGTCGACCCGGGCGCCGGTGGGGCTGGCGGCGACAGCGGCCCATCGTACTCCGCCGAGCAGATGGAAGGCTACACGCTGACGGAAACCCCCATTCGAGACGAGTGGGCCAGGAGCGGGCACGGTGACATCACTGCGGAGGCCTGGCGACATTGGGACGACGACGGTGAGATTTCGAGCCGGTGTGCGAAGTGTCACGGACCACAAGGAAACGATGACCCGCCGCCCGACGTGGGTTTGCTCGAGTATCTCGCGACCAGTGACAACACGCTTTCGGCCCCGCTTCCGCTCGGTATCGACTGCGTCAGCTGCCACCAGACTTTCCCGACGGTTTACTCGAATCTGGCGAAGTTCGGCCTTCCGGATGGTGGGCTCGAGCCCGTGGAGTTCCCCTCCACCGAGCACGTTTCTCTCTATGGCCCAAGCAACATCTGTATGGTCTGCCACCAGGGACGCGAGTCCGGTCAGACCGTGCGGGACGAAATCTACGCGGACGATGGCGAAGGGCCCTATAGCTTCACCAACATCCACTACTACGCAGCCGCTGCCACCTTCTTCGGAGGCGAAACCTATGGCGGGTTCCAGTATGTCGGCGAGGAGTACAGGCCCCGGAACACGTTCCCCTCGCATCCTGACTCATTTTCGACCTGCGTCGGCTGCCACATGACCAACGCGGAGGGCGGCGAGATGCACACGTGGATCCCAGCCGTCGACTCCTGCATCAACTGCCACGGCGGCACGAGCTTCGAGACCCTCGGCGGCTCGCCGGGTCAGAGCTACACCAACATCCAGACCCTGCTGCCCGAGCTCTACGCAGCCATTCAGGACTACGCGGAGAACGTGATCGGGAAGCCGGTCCTCTACGACAGCCACGCCTATCCATATTGGTTCCACGACAACGGCATGGGCGCCAACTACGGCAACCGCTACACGGACTTCGACGCGAAGCTCTTGCCGGCGGCTTACAACTACCAAGTTGGCCTCAAGGATCCGGCCGGCTTCGTCCACAACGGGACCTATCTCCAACAGCTCTTCTCCGACTCGATCGTGGACCTCGGTGCCACGCCATCGGTGGAGGTCGCTGGTCGCGGAGAGGTGACGATCGAAGGGTTGGCCATCGGTACGGCATCGAAGTCGCAACAGTGGCAGATCAGTGCGCACGGAGCCGCTGGCACCGAGCCATTCCGTCATTGGGACGAGGACTACCAGCCGGACGGTTACACGCCGAGCGGCATCAGCGCCTCGTGCACCAGGTGTCACAGCACGCCGGGCTTCGAGGAGTATGCGATGGGCGACGCGACGACCGGGACGATGCCCACGACGGCCGCCGATTGCTGGTCGTGCCACAACAACTTCGACCTGTTCGCCAACGCGGAGACGCGCTACGACGATTTGGGTACGAACACGGCTCTCGCGTCGATCGTGTTCCCGTCCGGCGACGAGGCCTCGTTCGACAACGCAAGCAACATTTGCATGGGCTGCCACCAGGGTCGGTCCTCCAAGGTCCAGG
>JAFDFW010000565.1 GCA_019309605.1 Deltaproteobacteria bacterium
ATAATCCCTGCGGCTTGACCAGATCGGGGCGAACGGCTAGCTACGCCGGGCCTGAAAGGATGCTCTAATGCGCTTTTGTAGAATCGTTACCATCGCCTTGGCTACTGTCATTCTCGCCGGATCGGCGTCCACCGTGGACGCGCAGGTCAAGATCGGGGTGGTCGACCTCCAGCGGGCCATCAACGAAACCGAGGACGGCCGACAAGCGAAGCGACGACTGAAGAAAGTCTTCGACGAGCGTCAGCAGTCGCTCAACGCGGCGCAGGAAAGCCTCAAATCTCAAAAAGAGAGCCTCGAGCGCCAGCAAGACGTCCTCAGCAAGGACGCGTTTCAGAAGAAGGTCGAGAAGTACCAGGCGGACCTGATGGAGCTGCAAAACGAGTACGTGCAGTACCAACAGGAGCTCTCCACCAAAGAAGCCGAGCTGACCCAGAAGATCCTCGAGAAGATGCAGGCGATCCTGCGACGTATCGGACAGACGGATGGCTACACGATGATCATCGAGGCCAACGAAGGCGGCGTCGTCTGGGTCCCCTCGAACCTCGATCTCACCGACGTGCTCATCCAGCGCTACAACAAGCAGGCTAAGCAGGGCGGCACCAAGAAGGCCAAGTAAACGCCCATTCGTGGCCCAGTCAGCAGTTTCCAGCTACAAAAGCGCATGGTCAGGTTCTGGGCGCTAGTGATCACGTCGCTGATGATGCTCGGCATCGCAGCGCGCGTGGTTGCGGAAGAGGCACCGCCCGCGGAGGGGGCGCCTGCAGCCAAAGAGCCCGCGGTCGGCCGCGTCTATCACGTCGATGAGTACACTCAGGCGGCCATACTCCGCTACCCAGGCCTGAGCGCCGCCGACGCCGACATCGACGCCGCACAAGCTCGCCTCAGAGAGGCGAAGCTCTCGCCGTTCATGCAGTTTCAGGGGCAGGCCAGGTTCTTCGTCGCGCCGGGCTCCCGAGGAACGGCGACCTTCAGCCCTGATCCGCAGATCCCGTGGGGCAACCGCTGGGGCCCCGGCGGAGAGATCGGCATCGAGGGCATGATTCCGATTTACACGTTCGGTAAGTACCGCGCTGGCAAACAGGCCGCGAGCGCCGGCATCACGGCGGCGGAGTACGAGCGGGACCGCACCTTGGCCCGCGTGGTGTTCGACGTGCGCCGCGCCTACTTCGGGACGCAGCTGTCTCTGGACCTGCAAGCGATGATCTCGGAAGGCAAGGACAAACTGAGGAAGGCTGTCGACAGGCTCGGTGCACGGCTCCAAGCCGACGACCCGCGCGTGAAGCAAACCGATTACTGGCGCCTCGTCTCGGCCTTGTCCGAAATCGAATCGCGCGAATCGGAAGCGCTGCGCCTCGAAGCGTCGGCTCGGGCAGCTCTCGAAATTCTCTCAGGCCTCAAGCCCGCCATCGTTCCCGAATGCCCGCTCGAAGCGGTGCAGAGCGAAGTCATCGAGCTCGGGGACCACGTCGATCGGGCCCTCGCCAATCGCCCCGAGATCCATCAGCTCGAAG
This sequence comes from Deltaproteobacteria bacterium, assembly GCA_019309605.1. Taxonomy (GTDB): domain Bacteria; phylum Myxococcota_A; class Polyangia; order Polyangiales; family Houyiibacteriaceae; genus SG8-38. Next base: position 1,512 of record JAFDFW010000565.1, read on the forward strand.
CGGCCCAGGCAGCAAAGGACGCCAACCTCACGGTCAAACGAGCAGGCTACCTCCCCGACATCGTGCTGGCTCTGCGCGCGAGCTTCGCGCGAACCCCCGGCATCACCGACATTCAAAACCCATTCATCATCGACCGCGGCAACTTCGCGGGAGCATTCGCCGGTTTGATCGCACGATGGAAGCTCGACTTCGGCGGAACCAGCGCGCGCGTCAAAGCAGCGAAAGCCGAAATCGAATCGCTGAAGGCGAAGACCTCAGAAGCGGAGCAAGGGATCGAGATCGAGGTGACCGATCTTTACGAACAGCTCCAAGACGCCAAGCGACGAGTCGGAAGCTGGACGCGCTCCGAGAAAGAAACTCGCAAGTGGTTCGTGTCGGCGGGCCAGGGCTACGAGATCGGGACCACCACGGCCATGGAGTTGGTCGACGCGATCCAGGCCTACTTTAGCGCCCGCGCGAAGCGTCTGATGGCCACCGCAGAGTACAACCTCGCCATCGCTGGGCTCGAAAAAGCCACGAACCTCCCGCTCGTCTCTCAAAAGGGCTGGCGCCCATTGGACTGCGAGGAATAAACCCGTGGCGACGCTCGTCTACAAGGAACATATGACTCGTTTATCAATGATTTCATGTCTCATCGTGGCTTCGCTTTGGCTTGCGGGCCCGGCGGCCGCAGAAGGAGCGCCCGCCGACGCGGCCCTGGGCGGAGTCAGCGAAGCAGAAGCCGCCAAGGCGGCGCAGTTCATCCGTACCAAGCACAACAGGGTGCGAACGGTCTTACGAAAGCCCGACACCCCTAAGCGTGGAGAAGAGCTCACTGAGCTCCTGGGGGAGTTCCTCGACTACAACCGCCTCACCAAGCTGTCCCTCGACAAGGAATGGAACAAGCGCTCCCCTCGCGAGCGCGAGCACTTCGTGAACCTCCTCCGTCAACTCGTCGAGCGTCAGTACCAACGCAACATGGAGTCGACGCTCAAGTACCAGGTGAAGTGGGTCGGCACCGAGCCAATCGAAACCGGCGTCAAGGTCAAGTCATCCGCCCGCTCGGTCAGGAAGAAGCGCCAACCCCCCATCGCGATCGACTACAGCATGAGCTCCGCCGGCGACGAGTGGAAGGTCTTCGACATCTTCACCGACGAGGTCAGCCTGGTGCAGAACTACAAGCGCCAATTTCGTAGAGTGATCAAGGACGAGGGCTGGAACGGGCTGATCGGCCG
>JAFDFW010000566.1 GCA_019309605.1 Deltaproteobacteria bacterium
ACACTTCCTCGGTGTGCGCCGAAAGTCTTGGTGGCGGGGAGGTGATGTCTCCCGGTGTCTGTTCGAACTTCGCGGTCAGCGTGAACAACGGGATGGTGCCGATCCCCTCGACCTCAACGTCTTTAAGGGCTTGCCGATGCTTGATCTGTGGCTGCATCAGCGCGTCCTCGAGGCTCAGAATTTCGCCACAGGGCACGTTATTCGCATTGAGCAGATCCACCCAATCCCTGGTGTCGCGTTCCGCCAGTTTCAGCTCCAGGAGTGGTGTCAGTTCTTTGCGGTTTTGCTTGCGTGTGTCTCGTTCCTGGAAACGTGGATCGGTCTTGAGCCCCGGCACACCGAGCGCATCACAAACCGATTCCCACTGTTCCTGCTTGTTGGCAGCGATGTTGATATGGCCGTCCCTGGTACGGAATACCCCGGATGGCGCCGCCGTGAAGTTGTCGTTCCCCATGGGCACCGGCTGGCGCTTCCCGATGAGCAGGTTCGCCGCCACCCAGCCCATGAGCGGCATGATGGAGTCGAGCATGGCGATGTCGATCAACTGCCCCTCACCCGTTCGCTCGCGGTGATAGAGAGCCGCCATGATCGCGAAGGCGCCGTTCAGACCGCCCACCGTGTCGCACACAGGGAATCCCGTTCGCAGCGGATTCAGCCGTTCATCACCGTTGACCGCCATCTCGCCGCTCAATCCCTGGATAATCTGGTCGTAGGCAGGCTTGAGTGCATCGGGTCCGGTCTGTCCAAAGCCCGAGATGGCGCAGTAGATCAAGCGTGGATTGATCTCCTTGAGGACATCGTAGTCAAGGCCCAGGCGTTCCATGACTCCGGGCCGGAAGTTCTCGACCAGCACATCCGCGGTCTTCACCAGCTTCTTGAATATCTCCTTGCCCTCGGCCGACTTGGTGTTGAGAGTCACCGACTTCTTGTTTGAGTTTTGCGCCAGGAAGCTGGTCCCCATCAGTTGCCCGTTCAACTCGGGCATGTTGCCAAGCTTGCGCGCCAGGTCGCCGCTCCCGGGTCTCTCTATCTTGATGACATCGGCTCCCAGCAATGCGAGGTGCAGCGTGGCGAAAGGCCCCGCCAGCACGTTCGTGAGGTCAAGGACCCGGACGCCCTTCATGATCGCTTCGCTCATGCTGCCTCCCTGTTCAGAATTGATCCGGCCTTGTAGACACAGCCAGGCATCTCACGCCCAAAATACTCCGCCACGTCGCCGGCCAGGCTGATCAGCCGTTCCAGGTCCACGTCTTGACGCAACCCCTGCAACTGCAGGGCATGCACGAAATCCTCGGTGGCCACGTTTCCCGCGGCCACCTTGGTGAATGGACAACCGCCCAGTCCCGCGAATCCGGTTTCGAACGACGTCACGCCCGAGCGCAGCGCGGCCAGGATGTTGGCCATGCCCAGACCGTAGGTATTGTGAAAGTGGCAGGTGATTTCGATGCTAGCGTCGAGCTGGAACAGCGCAGCAAACAGCCGCTCGACCTGAACCGGGTGCGCGTGGCCGGCCGTATCGGCCAGGCTGATGTTGCGCAGACCGACCTCCAGGTATGCGCCTACCATGGCGAGCACACGTTCCTCGGGGATCAGGCCCTCGAAACCGCAACCGAAGGCCGACTGCACCGAGACCTGTACCTTCTTTCCTGCTTCCACCGCTTGAAGCGCCGAAACGATGATGCGGCGCGTTGCCTCCTCGCTCGCCATGCCCGTGTTCTTCATGCTGTGGGTCTCGCTGGCAGAGGCGCCCAGGCAGAACATCTCGACGCCGCATTCCAGTCCGCGCTCCAGGCCCCTTTCATTGAGCACGAGTCCCGAGAGGATCACGGGGGAATTCTTGTTTTTCAAGAGCCGCCGGAACAATTCGTCGGTGTCGGCCATCTGCGGGACCCTTTTCGGGTGGACGAAAGAGCCCACCTGAACAATGTCCACGCCGGATTCCATCGAACGACGAATCCAGTTTTCCTTGATCTTGATCGGGACGACCTGCCGCTCCATCTGCAAGCCATCGCGTGGACCTACTTCGTGGATGATGATGCGTGTCATGGCAACCTCCTGTCGGGCTAAAGCTTGTCGGCGATGGCTTCGGCCATTTCGAGCGTCGTGTCCGAACCGCCCATGTCGTAAGTGCGCACCATGCCTTCGCGCACAACTTCGGCGACCGCATTTTCGATACGTTTCGCCCCGTCCGCCTCACCCAGCCAGTCGAGCATCATTTTGGCGGTCAGGATCGTGGCAATCGGGTTCACTTTATACTGCCCCGCGTACTTGGGTGCCGAACCGTGCGTCGGCTCAAACACCGCGAGTTTCTCGCCGATGTTCCCGGAGCAGCCGAAACCGAGCCCTCCAACCATCTGGGCACACAGGTCGGAGACGATGTCGCCGTACAGGTTGGGCGCCACCAACACGTCGTAATTGAACGGGTCCTTGATCAGCCACATCGTCATGGCGTCGATGTTGGCACTGTCCATGGCGATGTCCGGGAAATCCTTCGCTACCTCGTACGCCATCTCCAGGAACAATCCGTCGGTGGCGCGCACCACGTTGGCCTTATGCACCACCGTGACCTTCTTGCGCTTGAACTTCCGGGCGAACTCGAAGGCCGCGCGAATGATCCGCTCGGAGCCTTTCTTCGTATTGATTTTGCAGGAGATTGCATACTGGTCGCCGGGAAGGTCACTGAACGCCTTGAACGCCGGCGCCAACTCGGACAGCACATCACGCA
>JAFDFW010000567.1 GCA_019309605.1 Deltaproteobacteria bacterium
GGTGATCCCCATTCGAACCGAGCTGCCGATCCCCTCCGCATAGTCTGGGTTGTGCACGAACTCCACGTCGCGACCGGAGAGGGCTTCTTTGATTCGTTCTGGCTCGTGCCCTGTGATGACGATCACCCGTTGTGCGCGGCTCTGCTGAAGGGCGTCCACGACGCGCGCCACCATCGGGGTCCCGTCCACCGATATCGTGAGCTTGTTTGCGTCACCCATTCGCCGCGACTCGCCGGCGGCGAGGACCAAAGCGGCGATGTGCTTGTCGGATCTGCGGGGACTGGCGACATTTCGGGCCATGGGTCGTCCTGCTGTGCTGAACTTCTTCAGCGAGGCCTACTCGTGCTGCTTCTCGAACGCGGCCTTCTGTTTCGGCGTCGCTTCGGTTTGGTACTTCTTTTTCCAGTCGTCGTAGGGCATCCCGTAGATGAGCGCGCGCGCGCCTGCCTTGTCGAGGGGCAGCCCCTTGGCTTCCGCCGCCTCTTGGTACCAGCGCGACAGGCAGTTTCGGCAGAAGCCGGCGAGCTCCATCATGGCGATGTTTTGGACGTCGGTCCGCAAGCGCAGGTGCTCTACCAATTGCCGGAAGGTCGCCGATTCGATTTCCATCTGGGTCTGCTTGTCCATGTCCATCTCGAAGATCTCCTTGGTTCGCGAAAACCTAAGGTGTTCCGGGGCGCTTGCATAGCTTCGATTCTGTTCGCGGATAACTCTACCGGTTCTCGTGCAGGGGCACTACAGTCGGGTCTTACGGGTATGGCGCGATGAACATCGACTCTCTCGAAGAGATCACGGAGACCCTTCGTGGCGAGGAATACGTCTCAGACGATGCGGTTTCGATGAGCCTGTTCCTCGCGCTCAAGATGCGGCGACCGTTGTTCCTCGAAGGCGCGCCCGGTGTCGGCAAGACTGAAATCGCGCGCGTGCTCAGTCGTGCATTCGAGACCGAGCTGATTCGGCTTCAGTGTTACGAAGGGCTCGACATCCACCACGCTCTCTACGAATGGAACTACCCGCGCCAGCTCTTGCAGCTGCAGGCTGGACAAAAAGAAGACTTGGGCGCGATCTACTCCGACGACTACCTGCTGAAGCGGCCGCTGCTTCAGGCCATCGACCCGAAGCGCGAGAGCGCTGCGGTCCTGCTCATCGACGAAATCGATCGAGCCGACGAGGAGTTCGAAAGTTTCCTGCTGGAGCTTCTCAGCGAGTTCCAAGTCACGATCCCCGAACTCGGCAGCATCAAAGCGACCCATCGGCCGATCGTGATCCTCACCTCGAACCGGACGCGCGAGATTCACGACGCCCTCAAACGTCGATGCATCTACTGCTGGATCGACTACCCGAGCTTCGACAAAGAGTTGGCGATTGTCTCAATGAAAGTTCTAGGCCTCTCTGAGCACGTGCGTACGCAAGTCGTGAAGTTCGTTCAGAAACTGCGGGAGGAAGACCTGCTCAAGCCGCCTGGTGTGGCCGAAACCCTCGATTGGGCAGAAGCGCTCGTGCACCTGGGCATTGCGGAGCTCGACACAGAGACCGTCCGGCGGACCCTAGGCGTGGTGCTGAAGAATCAGGAAGACATTTCGGTCGTCGAGCGACTCCTCGACGATCAAGCCTGGGCGGCCCAGGCGGGGTAGCCGATGTCTCCGTTGCCTCGATCCCAGAGCGAAACCCTCACCCCTTCGATAGAGTCGCGACTAGTCGAATTCGTTCAGCGGCTCCGGCTTCTCGGCCTTCCCATCGGTGTCGACCAAGCCGTTAGCTTCGCAGAATCGTTTGCTTGGATACAGCCATTCAGTCGCAGCGAGGTGTATCACGCTGCTCGCGCGACCTTGGTCAATCGCCAAGAGTATCTGGACCTCTTCGACCGAGCCTTCATCGAGTTCTGGGAGCCTCGACGCACCAGCCCGCGTCCACAGAAAACGCCGCAGGCGCCACGTCACAGGCCTGAAGAGTTTCAGCGACCAAGCCTGGTGTCGTTCATGGCGGAGAAAGCCAAGCGGCAGAGCAAGGAGATCGAAGTCACCGATCGTACCGAGACCGCGACCGATGTCGAATGGCTTCGGCGCAAAGACTTCGCGAAGCTGACGGAAGATGAGCTCCGGGAACTCCGGCGGTCCATGGCCGGTCTCCGCTGGGACTTCAGTCGGCGCCTCAGCCATCGGCTCGTCAAGAGCCGGCGTGGCCGCATGTTGGACCACCGCGAAACCCTGCGAAGGGCCGCCAAATTGGGTGGCGTCGTCGTCGAGCTTCGGCACCGAGAGCGCAAGGACAAGACGCGCCCTCTCGTCCTCATCGCGGACATCAGCGGCTCGATGGAGCTCTACAGCCGAATCATCCTGCAGTTCTTTCACGGATTGAGTCAGCAGCTTGGTCAGACGGAAGCATTTGTTTTCGGCACGCGCCTGACTCGCGTGACGGACGCCTTTCGGCTTCGAAACGTCGATGTCGCCCTCGATGCAGTGTCCGGCGAGGTGTCCGACTTCGCCGGAGGCACCCGCATCGCGGAGAGCCTGCATGCGTTCCGCAAACAATGGGGCCCAAAGGTGCTTCGCCGTGGCGCCGTGGTGATGGTTATCTCCGACGGCTGCGAAACGGGGGATATCGAACAGCTCGCCCGAGAGGTGCGGGCGCTTCGACGTAGCTGCTACCGTCTGATTTGGCTCAACCCGCGTCTCGGACAACGCCGGTACGAGCCGCGAGTCCGGGGCATGGCTGCGGTCCT
>JAFDFW010000568.1 GCA_019309605.1 Deltaproteobacteria bacterium
AACAGCACTGTGAGCACCGTCGTCTCGACCGCACTAGCTAGCATCAACAGATTTCGCACCTCGAAGATGGCGGGCCTAAAAAGCGACGTCAGGAGCGCCGCCGGCGAATACGCGAGCTGACCCGCGAACGTGGTCGGTATCTCGCCGCTCAGCGCATAGTTGCTACCACCACCCATGCCGCGTCCGATCTGCTGGAGCGCATAGGTGCGACCGCTGAAGGTGTCCGGAGCATACTCGGGGAAGTACTGGCCAAGCAGGGCGATGCCACCAACACCCAAAACCCCAGCAATGGCGACGTAGGCGGGGCGAATGCGTACTCTGCCTCGCTTCAGACTACGGGCCCAGTAGTACCAACTGCCTCCCGCGAGCACGAGCGGAAACAGAATGTAGGCCTTGAAAAGCAAGATCGGAACGGCACCGGCCACCATGAGCAACCAGCCCGGAATCGCGCGCCCCTCCTCAATCCACAGATGAATACCGAAGATAGCCCATCCGAACCCGGCAATTGCAACCGCCTCTTTGATCAGTCCTGACGACCAAAAGACGAATGACGGTACGAAGAGGGTCGCTATCGCCACGAGCCAACGGAAGTCGGAATCGACGTTTGCGCGAAAGACGCGATACAATGCGATCTTTCCGCACAGAGACAACATCGCGAAAGCGATGCCAGCGGCGTACTTGGACGGGCCGATGAGGTAGAACGACCATGCTGCGAGGGCAGACATGCTGCCCGTGGCCGTTCCGGCGCCGATGATGTTGATTGGGAGACGGTGTGGGTTGTGAAGAAGAAGCGCCGTGACTTCCGGAATGACGTGGAGCGGGTCGCGCTCCATCATCTGCGCCAGAATCTCTCCGTAGCTGAAGTACATGAACACGTCGCTACCGCCGTAAAAACTGTAGGCGATCGGCACCTGCGCACAGGCGAAGCCCACGTGCATGAGAAACGAGGCTGACACCCACTTCCGCTCTTGCCGTGAGAGCCCGGCGGAGGACGCCATGGCCAACATCGCGCCAGCTACGGATACGAGCAATACAGGAAGAACGTCGTTCATCGCCCCATCGTCAACTCGAGACCAGACACACTACGCCTCGACGCTTTGTCGGTTGGCTCTCCACCAAGACTGAAACATGAGGATAGCCCAGAGCCGGTGCTCGTGGTTTCCGAGCCCCGTCTGATGCGCTTTCCAAATGCTGGCGACGGCCCCGGGGTCGAAGATGCCATCGCTGGTGAGTGAGCTCTCGTTGACCAGATCGGCCCCCCAGTCCTCGCGCGGCCCACGAAGCCACTGTCCCACCGGGACCCCAAAACCGGTCTTCGGTCGGTCGAAGAGGCTTGCGGGAACGTGTCGAGCGAGCACCTGCCTCAAGATCCACTTCTGAGTTCGGCCCCGGATCTTCCAGCTCAGCGGGAGCCGCCACGCCCATTCGACCACCTCGTGGTCCAGCAGTGGGACCCGTGCTTCTAGCGACACGGCCATCGAAGCACGATCGACCTTCGTGAGGATGTCGTCGGGCAGGTATTGGATGAGGTCGTACAACATCATCTGTTCCGTAAATGGGGCATCAAGATCAATGGTCTGCGCTGGCGGCTCGAGATCCCGGACACCGGCCATCACCTGGGTTGGATCCGCCGAGTGCGATCGTAGCCGATCGTAGAACTCTCGCGGTGTGTCGACGTCCGCAAGCGCAGCGATCTTGTAGAGCTTGTCGCCCGGCAGTCTGACCGCATCACCCAACCGCAAGGCACGAAACGCCCGATCCCAATCGTCGACCCGGACGAGCCGCAGCGCGCGCAACACCCTTCTCATGCTCGTGGGGAAACGATTCGCGAAGCCCCATAGCCGCGGAGCCCAAGCATGGCGATTGTAGCCCGCAAAAAGCTCATCACCACCGTCGCCGGAGAGTGCCACCGTGACCTGCTTCCGGGTGAGTCGCGACACCAGGAAGGTCGGGATTTGCGAGGAGTCCGCGAATGGCTCATCCCAGTGAAGGGCCACCTCCGGGACTAGGGCCAACATGTCCGAGGGATCGGCGATCAGCGTGTGATGATCGCAGCGCAAATGGGCAGCCACCGCTTCCGCATGCCCCGATTCGTCGTACCCGGAAAGGGTGTTGCCAATGCAGAAAGTCTTGACCGGCTTGGAAGCGACCTGCTGCATCAGGGCCACGACGGTGGACGAATCGATGCCACCGGAGAGGAATGCGCCAAAAGGCACGTCGGAGCGCATCCTGAGAGCGACCGAGCGTTGGATCAGGCGCTCGAGCTCCTCAATCGCCTCTTGATCGGTTCCTTGGAACGGCTGGCTCAACCCCTCGCGCGCGACCTCCTCGGCGCACCAGAAATCATGTTGGACGCCTTCGCTCTGAGCGTCGTCAAATTGAACGATCGTTCCTGGCTTCACCTTGCGGACGCGCTCGACAATGCACTCGTCGCCCGGAACGACGCCGTATCGAAGAAAGGAGGCCAGAGTGGAGCGATTGAGACGCGGTTGAAACGGGGGAAACTCGTAGAGCGCCTGGAGCTCCGAGGCGAACGCAATGCCAAAAGGGCCTTGCACATAGAGCAGTGGCTTGATCCCAAGGCGATCTCGCACGAGAGACAGGCGCTTCTCTTCGCTGTCCCAAAGGGCAAAAGCGAACATCCCGTGAAAACACTCGAGCGCGGACTCCAGGCCCAAAGCCTCGATCGCCTCCAGCACGACCTCGGTGTCCGAGTGGCCC
>JAFDFW010000569.1 GCA_019309605.1 Deltaproteobacteria bacterium
GTGTCGCAGATGAGGACCAGGTTGACCTTGGCGGTGGTGTCCGCGGTGATGACGAACGGCTCGATGGCGGTACAAATGACCTCACCGTCGTTGTCACGGGCGCGAAGCTCGATGGCGCAGGGACCTGGGGGCAGATCCATGAAGCCCTGCCAGACCTCGGCTCCGTCGCCGGGGCGAGGGGTACCGAACTCGGGGGGGATGGCGCCCTGGGGGTCGGTGCGGCCGTCGACAACCTCGAGGTTACCGTCGATGCGCACTTCGTTGGCAAAGCTTGCGTTGTTGTCGAGGAAGGTGACGTGACCACCAGCGCAGGCGATGGTGTACTCGACCGTGGTGATATCGATCTCATTGGGCGTGCCGGCATTCGTCGGAACAATCACATTGAGCTCGGTGTTGCCCGCTGTGCCACCCTCACCGCTCGCACAAGCTGCGAGGGCCCCGATACAGGCGAGCGCGATCCATGGGGTAAATCGTCTCTTAGTCATCTATTGGCACTCATTGACTAGTTCGCTGCGCCACGCCGTTGCGATCTAGACGACGAGCAGAGGACAGATCGCTCCCGCTTGGTGTGTGGACGGGGAACCAACAAGGCGTAGCTTCCGTGACTACTCGGAATCGCTTTCAGAGATCAAGCCCCAAGGGCGGGCCAGCGTTCCTCATGTGCTCTTTTGTGAGCAGCCGCACACTTTCATTCCAGCGACAGGACCGCCCGCCGGAAAGAAGATCCCGCCGAGGTTGGCCGAAACGACCCAGCTTGGAATCCGGCCACGGTGGGATCTCTCCTTGATCAGGAGCCGACGCAGATCTACGCCTCCTCCCAATGCCGGCTCCCATTGGCTCGGACCTCGTTTGGAAAGAAATCGAGAAGCGCTCGTTCGCCGTGCTTTCCTATGTGAATCCCAAAGGCCGGGCCCGCTCTGCAGGCATCGTCTATGTCGCGATGGACCGGGTTCTGTATGTCCGGGCGGCGAAGGATTCGTGGAAGGCGAAGCACATCCTGCTCAACCCCCACGTCGCGCTCAATGTGACGATTTCAAAGCGCGTTCCGTTCATGCCCTGGATCAAGATCCCCGACGCGACGATCGCCTTCAGCGGCACAGCGCGTGTGCTTCCGATGAGCGATGTCGAACCGAAGCTCCTCGAAACCCTCGTGGGACGGATGATCGACCAGCACGGGACCATCGCCGAGAACTGCATCATCGAGATTCGTCCAACCGGTCACTTCGCGACGTACGGCGTCGGTGTGTCTCTCCTAGACATGCGCGACCCGAAGAAGGCGCGGGGACGTGCGCCTGTCGGCTGATCGCACGTGGGTCAGGCTTCAACGAACGATCCGACCGAGCTCAGGCATTGCACGGGCGGGAGCATGACTTGCGGGCGATACGAAGTATTTGCATCATGTTAATGTAACTGGCTTTGTCTTTGGGGGGCTCATGCGTTGGCTTTGGTGTTTGTTCGTGTTCGTGGGGTGCGTCGGTCTGGCTGCCTGCGCTGGTAGCGGCGGCGGCGGCGGCGGCGGCGGCGAAAGCCGTGGGGGCACTGGCGGCGCCGGTGCAACTGGCGGTGAGCCGACCGGATGCGAGTCGTTCAGTCCTCCTCCGGCCGGCTGCGACGAGTCCTGTCTAAGCGGCAGCGACTCCGAGTGTCAGGCCGGGACGTTCTGCAACAACGGCGTGTGCAGCGCGCAATGCACGGCTACCGAAGGCTGCGGTGCAAACGAAGACTGCAATGGTCGGGGACGATGCGTGCTGGTGCTCGGCGGAGGTGGCTCTGGCGGCACGGGCAATACCGGCGGCAACAGCTGCCAGTCCGTGATGGTCACACCCACGCGCAGCATCCCGAACGTCATGTTCCTCGTCGACCAAAGCAGCTCGATGCGGGGCAACCGTTGGGAGGACGCCCATGCCGCAGTGACCGGCACGGTGTCGGGTCTCGAGTCGATTGTGCGGTTCGGATTGACGACCTACACGGCCGACGACGGAGGGCCTCCATGCCCTGAGCTGCCGACGCAAGTCGACTTCGCACTCGACAACTCCAACGCGATCAACGCGGAGTACCCAATGACGTACCCGAGGTCGGGCGATTGGGATACCCCAACGGGAGAGAGCCTCGACGCCCTCGTGGTCAGCATTGAGGGCGCTCCGCCGCCCGCAGAGGGACCGACGATCATCGTCCTCGCCACCGACGGTGAACCCAACACCTGCGCCGACCCCTTCAACCAAACGACCGCTGCGAAGGACCTCTCGGTCGAGGCTGCAGGCCGCGCTCACGACGCCGGGTTCGACGTCTTTGTACTGAGCGTTGGCAATGGCGTTTCCGACGCTCATCTTCAAGAGATGGCGAACGTCGGTGTTGGACTCGCGAGGAATGGCTCTGACGGCGACGCGCAATACTGGCGCGGCAACGACGCCGAGAGCCTCGAGGCAGCCTTCACGGCGATCATCGCCGACAGCATCTCGTGCGAAATCCGGATCGACAAGCCGTTCGACGACAAAACCAAGGCTTGCGACGACCCGGAGAGCGACGTGCGCCTGAATGGCAACCCGCTGAGCTGTCCCTCTGAGTGGGAGCCCAGCCCCGATGTCAATGATTTCATTCGCTTGAATGGCAGCACCTGCGCCGAGTTCAAGAGCGGTCAGGCGACGTTCACAGCCGAGTTCCCGTGCGGCGCCATCGTCGTCGAGTAGCCGTCATGTTGCGGGCCTAGCCGCAAGCCTTCCC
>JAFDFW010000931.1 GCA_019309605.1 Deltaproteobacteria bacterium
AGAGGCGGGCAAGAAGCAAAATCTAAAGATGGATCTAGGCGAAGTAGTCGACCGCCTGACGCGAGTGGGGCTGGAAGTGATGGGGGGCTTCATCGTGGGCTTCGACAGCGACACTGCCGAAGTCTTCGAGGCGCAACGGACCTTCTTGTCCCGAACTCCGATTCCGTTGGCCATGGTTGGCATGTTGACGGCTCTGCCTGGGACGCAGCTCTCGCGACGTCTCGAGCGAGAGGGTCGTTTGCGCACTCAGTCGACCGGGGACCAGTTCGGGCGTCCCAACTTCGAGCCATCGATGAATGAACGGACGCTGCTCAACGGCTACGCGAACCTGATGCGTGATTTGTACACTGCAGACAGCTACTACGATCGATGTGAGGCATATCTCGACCGTGCAACAGCTCCCCTCGGTCGTCGCCGCATCGAGGTGAGAGATCTGCTGACCGTCCTTCGCACCTCGTTGAAGGTCGGACTGATAGGTTCAGGAAGGAAACGTTACTGGCGTCTCCTGGTGCGAGCGTTCCGACGCACACCGCGCTTCGTCCCATGGGCCATAGTGAAAGGGATCATGGGAGAGCACATGATCCAGTATACTGCGGGATGTGCTCCCACGATTGGAGCGAGCGATCGAGGACCTCACCGATCGCACGCCAAGTCGCGTGGACCTAGCCATCGCCCCCGATCCCCTCACAGCACATTAGCCGCCGAGTGGCGCGGTAGCCTCTCGTGGGATCGAGCAGTAGTATTGCTCTGATGCCGGACCAATCCGAAATAGAGGTGCTGGTCGCGGCGCGTGACTGGAAAGCCGAGGGTCATGGTGTTGCGCTGGCTACTGTCATCAAGACTTGGGGGTCTTCGCCCCGCCCAGCGGGGAGTCATCTCGTCGTACGAGACGATGGCTTCCGCTGGCTACTGTCATCAAGACTTGGGGGTCTTCGCCCCGCCCAGCGGGGAGTCATCTCGTCGTACGAGACGATGGCTTCTTTTTGGGGTCGGTGTCAGGGGGCTGCGTCGAAGGCGCCGTCGTCGACGACGCCCTTGGCGTCATGAAGACGGGTCTCTCCAAGGTTCTCGAATTCAGCGTAACGAACGAACAGGCATGGGAGGTAGGTCTCGCCTGCGGGGGCACCGTCCGCATCTTCGTGGAGCCGGTGCAGTGAAGGCCGAGACCATCGAGACGGTGCTGGCGGAGATCGAAGCCAAGCGACCCGTCGTGTTGGCGACCAATCTAGAAACCGGCGACCAACGCTTGCTCCATCCAGGTGATGGCGAGAACGAGTCCGAATGTGCCGATGTCGAGCGGGCCTTGCGCGTCGACGCCTGCATCGCCACCGACGCCGAAGGCGGCCCGCGAGTCTTCTACCAGCCGTTCAACCCACCGCTTCGCATGATTGTGGTCGGTGCGGTCCACATCGCCCAATCGCTGTCCCGTCGATCCCCGTGAGTCGTTCGCTGCGGCCGATCGCTTCCCAGGCGTCACGTTGAACCTCGAGTGGCCCGATGCTGCCATGGAGTCACTGGCGCTGGACCAACGCTGCGCGGTTGTCACCTTGACCCACGACCCGAAGCTCGACGATCCTGCACTGCAGGTCGCGCTCCGCAGCGATGCTTTCTTCATCGGGTGCCTCGGGAGCAAGAAAACTCACGCCTCGCGCCTGCGGAGGCTGTGCAAGGCAGGGTTCTCCGAGGCCGAGCTCGCGCGCGTCAAGGGCCCGGTTGGCTTGCCGATCGGTTCTCGCTCTCCTGCGGAGATCGCGGTTTCCGTGCTGGCCCAGGTCACCGAGACCCTACGAAAGCCCGCACCCTAAGCCTCAACCCCTGATAAAAGGGGATTGGAAGTTTGTTCGGCGAGATCAACGATCGACCGATGCCTCGAAACCTCAGCAGTCCGAAGAGCGCAAGGAAGAACATCGTCGCGGTGGTTCTCGCGGCTGGGGCATCGCGTCGCATGGGCCAAGCCAACAAGCTGACGATTCCCGTCGACGGCACGCCGATCGTTGCATGCGTGGTCGATACGCTTCGAGAAGGCGGTGTAGAAAAGGTCTTGGTCGTGACAGGTCATGCTCC
>JAFDFW010000570.1 GCA_019309605.1 Deltaproteobacteria bacterium
ACGAGGCCCGTCGAGCCAAGGAATAGATTGCCTGAAGCGCGAGAATCGAGAGAGGTGACCAGCGAGGCAAATACGGGCCGCTCCGGTATCTCGCGAAGGGTGAACAGAAGCCCTTCGACCAACCAATCGGAGATGGTGTTGAACTGCGCCAGATAGTTGATCGCCTCGGCGGCAAGAGATGAGGCTTGGCGCGAAGCGACACCGAGCAACAAGGCGTCACGGTTCTCGAAGTAGCGATACACGGTGGCGCGGGACATGCCGGCGGCGCGCGCCACGTCTTCCATCGACGTCTTCTCAGGGCCGAATTGCGCGAGGCAGCCCTCCGCAGCGTCTAGAAGCCGTTCACGAACGGGCTTTGTTTTGGTATCATCCGGAACCGAAGCGGTGGCTGTGTTTGAAGGCATTTGAGACAAATAACAGAATATGTTTCATGTGTCAAATGGGAAATCGCGGCTGGGCGTCCCGAGGGATTCGGGTGCTGATCCGCCGAACGATCTCGAGCCAGTGACGGGTGTCCAAAGCGAAGAGCGGCTTGCCGGAGTTCATGAGCGCCACGGCAATGTCACGTTCGGGATCGGCCCAGGCGAGAACGTTGCTTAGCCCGAGGTGACCGAACGCCCGCCCGCACCGGAGCCCGTAGAGGCCGACCGGGTCGGTCCCGAGCATGAAGCCCATCGAATAGGACAAGGGCATGAAGAGCGTTCGGTCGATCTGGCCGGGTGTCTGTGGCTCGACCGCTCGACGAATCGTGGACTCGGAAAAGATCTGCCTGCCCTCATAGGCGCCACCGGCGAGGAGGAGCTCGAAGAAGCGGCAGACGTCGTCGGCTGTGGCGATGAGGTTTGCGGAGGGGACGACCCCTGTGCGGAAGCGCGGATCGTTCGAGATGTCGATCACTTCTTCAAAGGGGACGCCGAGGGCTTTCTCGAAGATGTCTTTGAGCGGCCAGAGCAGTTTGGGGCCGGTGCACGCATCGACTGCAACTTCATCGAGCCTCTCGGCGGGCACGCCGTAGTTGAAGTGGCTCATGCCAAGCGGCTCGGAGATCTCCTGATGCAGGAGCTCGCGAATACCAAGTCCTGAAACCCGCTTGATGAGCTCTTCGAACACGAAGCCGCTGGTGATCGCGTGATACGCGGGAACCGTGCCGGGCTTGTAGGTCGGCTCGAGCTCGTAGATCAGCTCCAAGATGCGTTGCGGGTCTTGCAACAAGTCGAGGTTTGCAGCCTCGGGAGGCACGTCCGGAATTCCACCACGGTGCGTGAGAAGAACTCCGGAATGAAGGTGGCGACCGGTTCGTCGACGTGCAGCTGCTCGCGCTGCACAAGCAAGTGCACGAGCATCGCAGTGACGGCCTTCGAGCCGGAGAAGAAGTTGAAGAGCGTCTTTGGTGTCGCGGGCACCAGCGGCGTGCCCTCGGGGTCGTCCGGCGAGTTCCCGCGCGCATGGCCGATCGTACGATCGAGGATCACCTCTCCTCGCCTACGAATGCAGAGGCCGAGCGCCGGATGGAACCCGGTCTTGTAGAAGTCGACAACCGCGCTCCAAATCGACTCCACATCGTCGCGTCCCAGCCCAACCGAAGCCGGGTCGGTCTCCGGGAGGCCGCGCGCAGTCACCTTTTCGGGATCGAAGGCGCGAACACGTTTCGACGTTAGACCGCGTATTTGCCAGCGCTTCACCCCTACCTCCCCAGCCATTAACCCTTACAAAAAGGCGACTGTCCCGTTTTTCTTCGAATGACACAGTTGACATGTTTTGTCTTATGTGCCAAATGGGACGGGCGATTTGCGACTCAGCCGTACCGCCCATAAGGAGCCCGACCATGCATTGTTTTTCTTTCTCCGACCGTGAAGCCCTTAGGTTTGCTTTTGTCGTGTTGGCGCTGGTGGCGCTGTTCGTGGTTGGTTGCAGTGAGAGCAGCTCTGCCCCTGCCGATGGCCGGTTTGAGCCGATCCAGGAGGCGACGCCCATCCCGCGCCAGACGCCAGAAGAGCTCGGCATCGAGCCGTTCATCGGCGAGGCGGTGGTTCCCAACCCGACCGATCCAAAGAACATTCCCGATCACCCGATCCTCAACAACGACGGCGACTCGAGGATCCACAACGACCACTACAACACCGGTGTCTACGATCGCCCCGGCCCGACGGGTCCCGCCATCGAGGTCATCAGTCATCAGCTCGGCAGCCTCACCGGTATCTGCGCGATGATGGCCATGTTGGAAAACGGCTACGTCATCGCCTCCTGCTTCATTGGCGCAGCCGAATCGGGCATCAGGGTCAACCTCGTCATGTTCGACAACGAGAACCTGGACATCGTCGCTCAGCGCGACATCGGTCCCCGTCCGTTCATCCCGAACTCCTCGGGAGGCGCGTACTTCACGATGGACGCGGAAGAAAACATCATCATCGGTCCTCCGAACAATCTGCAGCAGTACCACATCGCGGTGAACGACGGCGCGCCGGAGTTCGTGCTGGATAAATCGATGGACATGACGCCGTACATTCGCGAGAACGCATTGCTTCAGGACAGCGTCATCGACTACGAGGGCCGGCTCTGGTTCATGGCCACCACCGGCGAGGTGGGTTACGTGAACCTCGAAACCGAAGCGGTGAAGATCCAGGACCTGGCCGGCGATCTCGAGGAGTGCCCCACGGCCGACGACAACGAGGCCTTGCAGAACTCGATCGCGCACGATGAGGACGGGATCTACATGGTGACCTGCGCGGCCCTGTATCGCCTGTCGGCAGACGCCGAAGGCGAAGTGCAGGTCGACTGGCGCGCGCCGTACGAGTCAGGCTCGGAGATCAACGGCATTCTTCCAGGTTCCGGGACGAGCCCCACCCTGTTCGGCACTGAAGACGACCTGGTGACCATCTGCGACAACGCGGACGTGCAGATCAACCTGCTCGTCATCGATCGCGCTTCGGGCACGGAAGTCTGCAAGACACCGCTCTTCCGTCCTGGCGAAAGCGCGACCGAAAACTCCTCGATCGGCTACGGCGATGATGTGGTGGTGGCCAACAACGATGGCTTTGGCGGCCCCTTCCAACCGGCGCGAACGATGTTTCCTGGCCTCGAACGATACAGGGCCACCCGGGACGGCGATGGCAATCCGACCGGCTGCGAGCTGGTCTGGAAGAACGACGACGCGATCATCAACAGCAACCAGCTTGCGACCGAGAGCGGCGTCATCTGGGGCTACGGCGCCGATCCTGATGTCGAAGACGAAGACCATTTCTACCTCGGCGCACACGAATGGGCGACCGGCGAGGAGATTTTCCGCGCCTACGTCGGCGACGGACTTCCCTTCGATCCGATCACGGGCCAGGTTCACATGCACCCCGATGGTTCGTTCTTCATGGGTGTGATTGGTGGAGCCATCAAGATGAGCGACGTCGCGAAATAGCCTCTAGATCTCGCCGAGCCAATCCGCAAAACCCACGCGCCGCACCGCCGCGACGGAACGGGACAGGATGGTTTGCAGGACCTCGTCCATGTCGGTCATGGAAGCGGTTCCGAGCGAGACGACCGAGGTCATTAGCGTCTGAAACGAGTACGCTCGGTACTGTTCCCAGGCTTCTTCGTAGGGAAGGGTCACGCCGTGGCTGTCGAGCTCAGCGACGTAGTGCTCGATGAGCTCTCGCTCGTGCGCTGCGAGCACGTCTTCGCGCAAGGAGTTGATCAGGAAGTACTGCACGTCGCGGATGCCCTTGGCCCACTGCACCGCCTGCCAATCGAGCATGCCCATGCGATCGCCGGTCACGAAGAAGTTCCCGAGGTGGCTGTCACCATGGATCAAGGTGAGCGGCTCGCGGTACCAGTACGCCAGC
>JAFDFW010000571.1 GCA_019309605.1 Deltaproteobacteria bacterium
CGGTGCCGTCGCCGTTCCATCGGAACTGGGCTTCGCCCCAGGGTCGGTCGAGCGGGATCTCCGCAGTAACCAGCCGATCCACGGCGCCGCCAATGGAGCAGCGTACGGACTCGATCACCGAGGCAGCCTCGTCGTTGAGCGTGTTGGGGGTGTTGACCGGGTCGGTTGCGTCGAACGGAACGATCCAGAGGCCCGGTGTGTTGCGGACACGATCCCAGAACTCTCTCCACACCGAAGAGCCCACGCTCTCGACATTGTAGAGCCCATCCCAGCCCTCGATGATGTCGCAGGACTCGGCCGCTTCGGTCGGGTTCTGGCTATACGCCTGGTCTCCCGATGCGTCCGCGTCGCAATCGCCCTCACTCCAATTGGTCGCCTTGCAGAGAGCGACCACGTCCGTCCGTGTCATCTCCTCGGCGATGTCCATGTTGCTGTAGAGCATGTCCTGCAACAGCTCGATCGTGTATCCGGGGGTGGCGCTCTTTCCGTCGGTGGCGCTCATGCGAGCCTCCGCCTGCGTGAAGCCCTGCCTAGTGCGAAGGGTCTGCGGGACTTCCTCGCGGCCGATGACCGGGGAGAAGCCCGTCAGCAGCGTGTCGGGGTTGCTCAGCCAGTAGCTGTCATTGGAGTTGCCCACGTATGTGCTGTTTCGCAGCTTCGGCAGGTTCCCATAGCCGAAAATCCCCTCCTCAGGCGCATCTTCGTCGCTACCCCATTCGCACTCGCTCTTGGAGCCGTTGAGTGCAGGAATGCCGGTGGCATTGATCCCATCCGTGATGGTGCTGTCGTTGCACAGGGTGAGCTTCTCGCCGGAGATGTGCGGCACGACCGTGATGTCACCGTAGAACGCCTCACCGTTGCGGTCGGCGGCAACCGTGTTGACCCACGGGTTGCCAATCGTTTTGCACGCTTCCTCGACGTCGTCGATCGACCGCGCGTGATCCATCGCCTCCCAATAGTTGGTGGCTCGGTTGTTGGTGAGGTTGGCGTCGCGATACGTGAGGAGTGTCCCGAAAAGGGTCGGCCAGCCCGCGATGAGAGAATTGAGCGCGCCGCCGTCGATCACCGGCCCGTAGTGCGTGAAGTAGATGTTCTGGGTGCGCTCCTCGGTCGTCCCGTTCTCGAGCAAGACTTCGATGGTGACCGGCACTGCCTCGATGTCGCGTTCTTCGTCATCGTACACGTACTTCATCGGGTCGCCATCGACTAGCTCGACCTCGTAAATCGAGAAACGTCGGCTGGTCGCAACCGTGTGTGACCATGCCACGTTCTGATTGAATCCAATCACGACGATTGGGAGTCCGGTGATCGTAGCCCCCATGATGTCCAGCTCGCCCGGGATGGTCAGGTGCTGCATGTAGAACCGAAGGTTTCCGCGCCACGGAAAGTGGGGGTTGCCGAGAAGGAGGCCGTAGTCGGTTTGGGAGCCGTCCTTGCCGATGCCGTATCCGTTGCTGCCCATTGTGGTGGGCTCCGGCATGGGATCGCGGACATCGTAGCGAGCGCTCTCTAGCGGCAGGAGCTGCGCCATCGACTGGCTGGGCGGCTCGGCAGCGACGACGGCCGAAGTCAGCTGGTCGGTGCTCCCGCGCAAGAGGAGCTTGCGGACGACCTTGCCCATGTCGACCGAGGTGATCGGGCGAACCCAGTCCTCACCGCTGCAATCCTCCGCAAGGTTCTCGGTGCCGGTGTCCGCCAGGTATTGATTGAAGCCGGCCGCATACCCCTCTAGCGCCTCGAAGCGCCTCGATCATCGTGTCGGTCAGTGCCGGGAAGAACTCCTCCTCGATGACCTGGCTACTGTTGAGCAAGGTGTAGACAAAATCATCGGCTACATTTCCCTCGTCTTCGCCGAAGTAGCGTGCGGTTTGGCCGTTGGCAGCGACGATCTCCCGCATGAGAAGGCAGACGTTGTCCTGCGCGTACGCGTAGCCGTTGCCGAATCCGAGGTCGCCGTAGTTGTCCGCCGTGATGTGCGGAACCCCGTACGTGGTGCGAACGATCGTGGCCGAGTAATCCCCGCCCGGCCCTGTCCCGGAGGTATCGCTGCCGCTGCAACCCGCCGCGGCGATCAACCCGCACAACCCAATCAAAGTCATGAAACGCATGTGTTCGTCCTCCCGGTTCGTGCCCGACCTGTCTCCAAATGTGCGGCGGGCACCATACCAGCAAGGTCGGAGGGCGCTAGCCCCTGAGTCGGTGTGCGATGATGCGGGGCAGGCTCCTACCGAGGTCACCGAGGAGCTTCATCCAGCTGAACCGGTCGACCCACTCCGTCACGAGCCCATCTTTCACGCGGAATTCACCCTGCACGGGCAGGTTCATCGACATGCCGCCTCCTTCGAGGACATCGATACGGTCCGTGTACACGACACCGTCCCCACGCTCATGAATGTCGAAGTACTGAACCTCGAAGCGGGTCGTGTCCTTGAACATCCAGTCGAGCGTCTTGCCAAACTGCTCCTTGTTGGAGGCCGTCTTCCACGGAGCGTTGATCCAGCGAATCTCGGGCGATGCCAACAAAAGCGCCGCATCGAAATCCAGCCTTTCCAAAGCCGACATGAACGCCTGCACAACCTCCTGCGCAGAACGTTCGGTCGAAGCGTTACCAATGGCCGTCGGCCCGGCTTGTGAGGACATGCGCCAAGCATAGGGCCGCCCGTCGCCGTTGTCGCCCCTCAACCGAGGGCCTCACGAACGAAGTTCTCAAGACGTGGGTGTTTGTGATACTCCACCCGCCAATGAGGTTCCCCGCCCGTTTCCGAATCGCCAGCTCGGTGTTCGTTCCCGCGCTCCTGCTCTTCACGGCATGTGCCCACGTCCCGAAGCGCTCCCCGCTCCCCATGGAGCACATCGACAACGCCGAGGTGTTGGGCATTCCGAGAGTCCGTATGTGGGGCGATGAGCCTCCGCGCTGGGACCACGACTGGTCTCAGAAGAGCAGAGCCGAGATCGAGGAGCGCTATTCCGGGGTCTATGGTCGCCCTCATACGTACCTCGCGGTCTCTGGCGGCGGCGAGAACGGTGCCTTTGCGGCCGGGCTGCTCCTGGGCTGGACTGCACGCGGGGACCGGCCGGAGTTCACCGTGGTGACAGGGATCAGCGCAGGAGCGCTGGTTGCACCGTTTGCGTTCCTCGGACCGGAGTACGATGACGTCCTGAAGCTCGTCTCCTCGGAGCTCGAGCCGGACGACGTGTACAAGAAGCGCGGGCTCATTCGGGCCCTCCGCACCGATGGGATGGCAACGACAGAGCCGCTTCAGGCCTTGATTGCGAAGTACGTCGACGAAGAGGTCATGGAGAAGATCGCCGCCGCGCACCGGGAAGGGCGCGCGCTGAACATTGGCACGGCGAATCTCGATTCGATGAGGCCGGTGATCTGGCGCATCGGTACCATCGCCAACAGCGGTCACCCGAATGCCCTGGAGCTGATTCGAAAGATTCTCCTCGCCTCGGCGTCCATCCCTGCCGCGTTCTCACCGGTGCTCATCCCAGTCGAAGCGGATGGTAAGAAGTACGATGAACTGCACGTCGATGGCGGCGCTGCCTCGCAGGTGTTCCTGTATCCCCCGGGCGTCGACTTCGACGAAATCCTCGAAAAGCTCGCGGTGCCAGGCCGACCGAAGGTCTACATCATTCGGAACTCCCGTCTCGACCCGATGTACGAGCAAGTCCAGAACAAGCTCATTCCGATTGCTGGTCGTTCGCTGCAGTCGCTCGTTCGGACTCAAGGCATCGGTGACCTCTTCCGCATCTATCTGGAGACCTGCCGCGACGGCCTGGATTTCAATCTTGCGTACATCCCTGCCGAGTTCACCGCGGAGTCCAACGAGGAGTTTGACCCGCAGTACATGAAGGACCTTTTCGAAATGGCCTACGAACGAGGCAAAGCGGGCTACGAGTGGGAGAAAATGCCGCCCGAGCTCCAAGAAGCCCCCGTCCACTGCCGGTGAGCGGGCGTCGTCGTGCCCTTGCTTGGCGAATCCCGAGCCCTAGGCTTCCGGTATGCGAATACTCCCCCTCTCTCTCGCCCTCATGATCCTCGCCCTGGGCTGCAAGGACGCGAGCCCGGCCGCCGCGACCGAAGCTGCCCCAGCTGACAAAGCCGAAGCCGTCGCGGAGGTCCCCGAGATCTCCGTCGCGGCCGCCGACAAAGCGCTTCAATCCGGCGCCTTCGCGGTCGACGCAAACTCGGAGAGCACCCGCGAGAAGAACGGCACGGTCCCCGACGCGATCATCCTGACCTCGTCGTACAAGTACGAGCTCGCGCAGCTTCCCGAAGACAAGAGCAAAGACCTGATCTTCTATTGCTCGAACACGAACTGCACCGCATCCGACGCCGCGGCCGAG
>JAFDFW010000572.1 GCA_019309605.1 Deltaproteobacteria bacterium
TGGCACTCGTCCCGGGCCGGACGAAGCCTATGCGTTCGCGCGCGGCGGGTTCGAGATCGGCCTCCAACCTTACGACCAAAATGGCAACCCCAGCCGCACCGCTGAGCTCACCCGACCGCTCGACTTCGTCATGCTCAGCGACCACGCGGAGTTCCTGGGCACGGTGTCGGTCTGCCAAGACCCCAGCTCCGACCAGTACGATCATCCGGACTGTGTCTCCTTCCGGGACGATCCGAATAGCGCCTTCATTCAACTCAATGCCGCCTTGTCTCATCCGCCCCAGAGCGCGCACTATCCGGCGCTGTGCGGTGCCGGCGGCCAGGCGTGCATTGACGCGGGAATGGAGGTTTGGGGATCCGTGCAGGATGCAGCGGAAGCGGCCTACGACCGCACGGAGGCCTGTGAGTTCACCTCTTTCGTCGGATACGAATGGAGCGCCTCCCCTGGGACCAGGAACCTCCACCGCAACATCATCTTCAAGAACGAGAACGTTCCGGCAACGGCCGTGGGCTATTTCGACGCGCCGTACGTCGAGCAACTTTGGGACGCGCTCTACACCGACTGCATCAACGCGGGAATCAACTGCGAGGCGTTTTCGATTCCCCACAACTCGAACCTCTCCGCCGGCACGTACTTCGAAGACAAGCGTTGCAACGGAGATCCATTCAACGAGGACTACGTCGCCGCCCGGAACGCGATGGAGCCGATCATCGAGGTGTACCAGCACAAGGGCGCCTCCGAATGCCTTCCGGGCGAACCGATTCCTGATGAACTTTGCGGCTTCGAGGCCCTTCCGTTCAACACCCTGGGAGGCGCGAACCAAGAGGTCTTCGTCGCGCCCAACCCTACTGACTTCGTTCGCTCCGCATTCGGCGAGGGCATGAAGCTTGAGGAGAGCCTCGGCGCCAACCCCTTCAAGCACGGCATGATCGCTGCCACCGATACCCACATCTCAGCCCCTGGACTCGTCGAAGAAGCTGAGTACAAGGGCCACGGTGGCGCCGGTCTGTCTAACAGAGACGTCTTCCCCGAAGCTTTTCCCGACATCAACTACAACAGCCCCGGCGGCCTCGCCGGCGTGTGGGCCGAGGAGAATTCACGTGAGTCACTCTTCGAGGCCATGCAGCGCAAGGAAACCTTCGCGACCAGCGGCCCGCGGATCGTGCCTCGCTTCTTTGGCGGCTGGAATCTCCCCGCCAACCTCTGCAACGACCCTAACTTCGTAGCGGTGGGCTACGCACAGGGGGTCCCGATGGGCGGGGACATGTTCGAGGCTCCACCAGGAGCCACTCCGAAGTTCATCGTCTCCGCCCGGCAGGACGCGCAGGCGGCGCCTCTGCAGCGCATCCAAATCGTGAAAGGTTGGCTCGAAGGTGGGGCGTACCAAGTGGAGGTTCACGAGGTAGCCGGAGACCCAAACAATGGCGCCTCCGTCGACCTCAACACCTGCAATCTGCAGGGCGCTGGCTTTTCCGAGCTGTGTGAAGTCTGGGAAGACCCCGACTTCGATCCGTCACAGCGTGCCTACTACTACGCCCGCATCGTCGAGAACCCGACCTGCCGCTGGACCACCCTTCAATGCGTGGACGCAGGCTACGACTGCAATGGTAGTCGACCGATCGACGTGGAGTGCTGCGACCCGACCAACGGCTTGAACCTCGCGCAATGCGCCGCCATCGACTGCAACGACCCAGGCAATGTGGCCGAAGCATGCTGCCTGCCGCGGGTCGAACCGGCGATTCAGGAGCGCGCTTGGACGTCGCCGATTTGGTACTCGCCGACGGCTCCAACGACTGGTCCTGTCGACACGAGCGGCATCGCCGGGGCGTGCATCTCCCAAGGCAGCAACTTCCAGCAAGAAGCACGCTACGAGCTTGTCTGCACGCTCGACACGACCGCTCTTGGCCCAGTCCCGGTATCGATCGCCATTACCGTGAAGGCCTCGGTCGAGCCCGGCGGCGTGCTGACGCAAGGTGTCGAGAGCGCGGTGACCCACAGCGTCGACATGAGCGCCCCCCTCCTCGAAACACTGGCAAGCTTGGCTCCAGGTGCCCAGATCACCGTCGCAACCGCGGGACTTGCGATCTCCAATGCCAGCCCGGCCGGAGCAAACAACCAACACGAAAGCACCCCTACGAACGTCACGGCCAACTTCTCGCTCGATACGGTCGATACGCTCACGACCGCCGACGGGAACGGGCCCGTGACGCTCGATCTCGTCGCCTATGAGATATCCATGGACGGCCTCGTCACCCCGCAGGGAGCGGAGCTCATACCCGGCGGCGCAGTCACGATTACGGAGCAGTCCTCGGAATGCACAGCGATCACTCTTGCCCCGGGTGAGCAGGCGGTCTCGTTTGGGGTGCTCCCGCCGTAGCCGACGGGAGTTCAACGGGATCTCCGCCGCACTGACCCTGGCTGATATTGCCGAAGCCGTCCCACATGGGCCGTTTCTCCGTCGTGTATAAGCGCCAACGTGGGTTGGGTCGCGGAATAGGATTAAGGAGAACATCATGCGTACGGAGCTCTCTGAGAAACTCGGCATCGAATATCCGATATTTGCGTTCTCTCATTGCCGCGACGTGGTCGCCGCGGTGAGCAATGCGGGCGGGCTCGGTGTGCTTGGCGCGGTTGGCTTCACGGCGGAGCAGCTCGCGAAGGAGCTGGCGTGGATCGACGCCCACGTAGGTGACAAGCCCTACGGTGTC
>JAFDFW010000573.1 GCA_019309605.1 Deltaproteobacteria bacterium
ATCGCCAATCCGTGGTCGGTCCCGACCGTGTACACCTGAGCCAGATTTGGGTTGTCGAATCGTGCTGCCGAACAATTGAACAGGTTGTAAAACGAACCCGCGACGTTGTACTCCACGAGTTCGTCCTTGGTAATTCGAGGCTTGATCAGTTGACCAAATTCGTTCAGCTGATCGAACTGGACGAACTCAGAGCCCGAGTGCATCCACTGATACACGAACTCCGCCCCACCGCCGGTGAGCTTGGTGACGTACGCTTCTGCGGTGGTCTCAACGGGATCCCAGCTAATCTCGACGGTGTGATACAGCCGGTCGAGTCCGAAGGCGTCGGTCCGCGTCACGTGGATCCAGTCGTCGTCGATGAAGACGAATGCCAACACGTCGACCAAGTGGCCAACGATCCGATAATACTCCAGTCGCGCAAAGTACTCCTCAAGCTCGGCGGGCGTGCCGTCCAGCCTCGACGTGTAGAAATCCAAATTGAGGTCGGAGTGACTGTCGAACATCCCGTCGCCATCCTGGTCGAGCCAGACCGCGTCGCGGTCTTGTAGATAGAGATCCATGGGGAACTCTTCGTCAAAATTGAAGGCAACTTGCTCGTACCAGGCACTCGGCAAGGCGCCGACGAGAAGCGCGCCTTCGATATCGAAGAGGTCGTCGTACTCGAACAGGAGCGCCTTCAGCTCCTCGACGGTGCCGGGCTCCCATGGCTGGACGTGAACGTTGACCCCCTCGAGCTGCACGGTCTCCGCATACTGGTCGATGCTCGCTTGCAGTGCCTCGTAGATGCTGGACTCCACGACCACCAACAACTCCCGGTGCCCCGTCGCCTCGTTCATCCTGCAGCCACCCGACAGAGCAGCCGACACAGCTATCGCGACCGACCACAAAGCAAGTCCGTGGCACGACCAACGCATCAGAACCTCCCCTCTGCCCGGATGACATGCCCCAGGTAACGACCCTTTTTTCGTCCGACTCGAGCTGTCTCACGTCTTCTTGACGCACTGCATCATAAGGACGAATTGCAGGGCCCGCCATACGCAATTCTTTCCTTTCCAGGCCGCAGCGAGCCTTCCCAGGCCGCAGCGAGCCTTCCCCAGCGAGCCTTCCCAGGTTGACCTCGCGGAGCTCGCAGCCGGCGTGACGTTGCGCCAGCGATGAAGGGAAGGGGTGGGCGTGGGTATCAAAGTTGGTGAGGCCGTGCGGCCTGTTGTTTTCGCAGGGGATTCTTCCCCTATTGAGTCCTAGAGGGCTTCCGCCGATCTCAACCTGGGAAGGTTTCGTGGCAAACCTTCCTTCGCTAGGGACTTGTCTGCGCCGTCACAGGTCAACCTCGGTGGGGTTCTTAACCGCGGAGGGGTTTTTATGTGGACTTGCGGCCGTTGGGGATGAATGCGTCGAGCAAGCGGCGGACGTGGGGGCCGGCGGCTCGGGCGACGTCGGCCCGGGCGTGGACCTGCCGGATTACGAGCACCCCCTCGAAGAGCATCGCGTACGCGTCGGCAAACTCCGAAGGTCTGGTTGCACCCGCCCGATCGGCCAACTCCCGGAACCACTGGTGGCTAACTTGCTTGTGTCGCGCGGCCGCACGGTGCACGGGATCATGCGGGTTGGGGAACTCCGCCGCGGCGTTGATGAAGTGACAGCCCTGGAACGAGGGCTCGTTGAAGGCCAGGTCCAAGACATCGAACATCCCCTGCAACTGGTCACGAGGATCGGGCCCGACGAGGATCTCGACCGCCTCTTTCCACGCAGTCATCTGCCACGCGTGGCGCGCCTCGATCGCTGCGACCACCAGCTCTGTCTTGCTCCGGAAGTGTTTGTAGAAGGTCGTCTTCGTGACGCCGGTCTCGGCCACGATCTCGTCCAGACCAACCGGGCTGATCCCGCGATGGTAGAATAGCGTCATCGCGACGCTGACCAGCCGCCCCCGGCCCGCTTTGGCCGGGGGGGGTAGCGTCAGCGATGCCATCGCCGCGCGCCGACGCTCCTGTGGGTCCATGGAGCGCCATCGTGGACGAGGGGTGTACTCGTGGTCAAGGGTGACTCCACGTGCACTGTTGGCAGCGCGTCTGGCTCCGTAGGTTGGATGTGGCTGGCGAGACCAGCCGACACCTCACACCAAACCAAGGAGAGCTAGATGATGTACGCAAAGGAAACCACCCAGAACATCCTCAACGGGGTCGATGTCGACCATCTCGGCGAGACGATCGGTGCCGTAAAAGCAAACCCAGCCTTGGCCCACGCCCGCTGGCGCGCAAGCAACACCTGGGTCAGTGGGGCCCACAGCCGGACTTCGGTGCAGGGCTTTTACGCGGTCGGCGCCGAAGACGAGTCGCGAGAGCAACCGTTCGTGTTTGAATCGGACGAGCCGCCCGTCGTGGGCGGTGGGAATCAGGGCGCAAACGCCGTTGAAATCGCGCTCACAGCGTTGGCCTCGTGCATGACGGGCACCCTCGTCAACTACGGCGCCATGATGGGCATCGAGCTGGAGGAGGTCTCAGCCGAGCTCGAAGGGGACATGAACATACAAGGGCTGTTCGGCCTCGACGAGACTACGCGCAGGGGCTTGCAGCACGTCAGTGTCGAGTACCGGATCAAGTCCCCGGAGAGCCGCGAGCGGATCGCCGAGTTGCTCGGAACCGCCCAGAAATTCTCCCCGGTCTACGACATTTTCAGCAACCCGGTACCGGTCTCGGTTCGCCTTGCC
>JAFDFW010000574.1 GCA_019309605.1 Deltaproteobacteria bacterium
CAGACGAGGAGCTGCAAAACCTCATCGACGACTACGTGCGGGAAGAGGTGCTGCACCGTGAAGCGGTAGCGCTCGGCCTCGGCGAGGACGACTACGTCATCCGGCGTCGGCTCGTACAGAAGCTCGAGTTCATCACCGAAGGGTTTGCCGAAGCGGGCGCGAAGGTGGATCGGGCCGCGCTCCAACGGTACTTCGACGCGAACAAGGCCGACTACTACGTGGAGCCGTTCGTGACCTTCACGCACGTCTTCTTCGAAACCGAAGACCGGCCACGCGAGCAGGCCCATGCAGTCGCCGAAAAGAAGCTCCTTGAGCTGAATCGCAACGGCGTCGCCTTCGCCGACGCACCCCAGCACGGCGACCGCTTTCTCTATCACGTGAACTACGTCGAACGAACCCCGGACTACGTGGCCAGCCACTTCGGCGTCCCCATGGCCAAGGCGGTGTTCGAATTGGAGCCCAACGACTTCATCTGGCGAGGCCCCTTCGACTCTCCGTACGGGGTGCACCTCGTCCTGCTGACCATCAACGAACCGGGGCGGGATCCCGAACTGGCCGAGCTCGAAGGCCGCGTGCGGGTGGATGCGCAGAGAGCGATGATTCGCGAAGAGACCGAGGCCGCGATCGCCGACATCGTAGGGAGCTACGAGGTGCGAGTCGTGTACGAACGCGACGACGCAGCGGAGCCAGACGCCGAGAGTGCGGCCAATCGATGAACCGCCTGGTTCTACTGGTGGCCGGGTTCATCGTCGGAGCCAGCTTCACGCAGGCCGCACGGGCGCACGAAAGCCGCCCACTCTATATCGAGGTCACCGAAAAGGCGCCGCTCGCATTCGCCGTCCGGTGGAAGATCCCGCCCTCCGTCACCGTCCGCAATGCGCCGGAAGTCTCGATGGGAGAGGGATGCGCAGCGACCACCCCCCAAACGCCCAAAGGCGTGGCAAGGGGAAGCCTCCGACATCGCACCTTCCGATGTGAGTCGGACCCGGCCGGGACGGCTCTTCAGATTCGCTACCCTCTCTTCAACCCATCGGTCTCCGCACTCGTTCGCATTTCGCGAATCTCAGGCGAGAAGCACTCGCTCTTGGCCTCCCCGAAGGAAACCGAAGTCATCATTCCTGCCGTAGAGAGCTTCGGCAGTGTCGCACGCGACTACCTCACTCTGGGCGTCCGGCACATCCTCGAAGGCTACGACCATCTTCTATTCTTGATGTGCCTAATGCTCATCGCCGGGACAGGCCGCCGCATCCTGATCACGATCACAGGCTTCACCATCGCCCACTCGATCACCCTCGCCCTCAGCGCACTGGGTGTGGTGCGGGTGCCGATCCCAGCGGTGGAAGCCGCGATCGCGCTGAGCATCATCTTCCTGGCGGTCGAGATCGTGCGCGGCGATCCAAACAGCCTGACATACCGCTACCCTATCGCGGTCTCGTCTTCGTTTGGTTTGCTCCACGGTTTCGGGTTCGCCGCGGTGCTCGGCGAAACGGGCCTGCCGCAAACCGAGATTCCGGCGGCCCTGCTCTTCTTCAACGTCGGCGTGGAGCTCGGGCAGATTCTCTTCGTGGCCGCCGTGATCGCCGTCTATCAGCTCATTCGCTTCGCAGGTCGGACCTTCGTCGATCGTGACCTCTCGATCGATGCACTTCGCCCCCTTCAGACCCCGGCTGCCTATGCCGTCGGCATACTCGCCTCGTTCTGGATGATTCAGCGAGTCGCGACGTTCTGGACAACTTGAATCTCGGCCGGCGTGCTAACTCTCACCGCCGCCTGGGCTCGGCGGGGTGAGCTCCAGCGTCCAGGTTAGGACGCATCGGGGGGGACCCCTTACTCGGGGGCGGGCTCGACCGGCATGGGGTCGACCGCAGGCGTCGGGGCGGGCTTCATGCCGCCGTGCTTTTCCGCCTTGGTCGACTGCCTGCCGGACCTCTTCTCGCCCCTCTTCTCGTTCTTCCCCGTAGTCACATGGGCATGCGGTTTGTAGTCATACGCTATAGGGGAGATGGCGCCGTCGATTAGCCAGGTGTCGGAGTCTGGATAGTACGCATAGACGGCTTTCATGCCGCAGCCGTGCACACCGATTTGCGACGCCATCTTACGGGCGCCTTCGGTATCGAGGACTGTGAGCGTCAGCGCACTCGGGTCACACGGAAAATCGTAGGCCGCCCGGTGCGAGACGGTCGTGTTTGCACGCTTGTTGTGCTTGCAAGCAGTACCCGCGATCACGAGAAGCGCTACGATGACTAACCGCATCAACACGGAGCTGGTTATGCACCTTGGCTCAAGAATGTGCCAGCGCCTTTTGCGGCCACCCGGGTTTGGGTCTTTCGACATTTTCATAGTCCGTTTTCCTCTCCCCGCATACCAACCGCAATGTGCAATCCGACCAGCCTGGCGATCATCACCGCCAGATAGAGCGTTCCGAAGGCCCCTTCGAGGACCGCCAGAGGACGCGCGACGCCGAACACCGGCGTGATGTCGCCGTACCCTACGGTCGTTAGGCTCACGAGACTGAAGTAGAGAAGCGCGTCGCCAAGCTCCTGAGCACTCGCGTAATCGGGAATCCCAGAGAACGATCCCGGTTGGAACAGCTCGAGGATCTCGAACAAATAGGCGAACGCGACGGCCGCCAAGAGATAGGTCACAATGGCACCGAAGATCATGTTGGTCGTGACTTCGCGCTGCCGGAACAGCTCTTTG